>JAJRXD010000008.1 GCA_024276465.1 Deltaproteobacteria bacterium | reverse complement strand
AATGGGATTTTTCAGAGGGATTATCCAGTAATCATGGGTTGTGTACTGGTTGGCGCTGCATTGTTTGTCATTGTTAATCTCATTGTTGATCTTCTGTACGGATTTTTTGAACCAAGAATAAAATACGGGTCAAAAACATAAGCTTTAACTTTAAATATGATTCCAGGCAAAAGAGCTTTATTCAAAAACAGAGTGCTGTTTTATTCACTGACTACCATTGCTGTGCTGTTGTTTGCGTCAGTGTTTGCACCCTGTATCTCCCCGTACAATCCCCTGACTGTTAATCTTGACATTGCAAAACAGCCGCCAGGCTTCAGTCACTGGCTTGGAACAGATACATTAGGAAGAGATATATTAAGCCGTGTTATATATGGCAGCCGTTTTTCACTTATTATCGGATTAAGCGCAACAGTTCTTTCTTTGTTCCTTGGACTTCTGGTCGGACTTGCTGCAGGCTACTTCGGGGGCAGGGTTGATATTCTTTGTACAGCCATAACAGATCTGTTTCTCGCATTCCCGAGTCTTCTGCTTGCAATCGGAATTTCCGTCCTCCTGCCTCCGGGACTTTCATCAACAATAATTGTTTTATGTCTTGTGGGATGGGCATCCTTTGCACGCCTTTTCAGGAGCATAGTGCTTTCTTTTAAAGAAAATATGTTTGTGGACGCAGCCAGGGTTACAGGATGCTCTCATCTCAGAATCATTTTTGTACATCTTCTTCCCCACTGCATGCCAATTGCACTAATAGCAGCAAGTCTCAAGGTCGGCAGTTTTATTCTGTCAGAATCCGCGCTGAGTTTTTTAGGCCTTGGTGTCCAGCCACCGGTTCCCACCTGGGGATCAATGATAAGTTTAAACAGGGGTTATCTGTCATCTGCTGCCTGGATGGTATTTTCTCCTGGCTGCGCTATTGCTCTGACAGTTTTTGTTTTTAACAATTTTGGGGATGCTCTTCGTGATATGCTCGATCCGAATTTAAATCTTTAACCTGTAACTGAAATATAATACACAAAATTATTTGAGCATATTTTGGCAGGCTATTCAAAAACCTTCTTGAGTTCCGGTGACTTCAGCCACTCATCAATTTCATCTTCATCCACATGAACAGATTCAGAGGCCTCTTCCATGTCAGTCATATCTTTACTCTCAAGCCATTCGACAATTTCCGACAGTGCTTCTATCTGTTCTATCAACTCTTTGTCTTTCATTGTTTATTATGAACCTTCAGAGCTAATTGATTGGAAAAATTTTTCGATTTCACTAAGTAAATATTCTCTTATCTATTTTTAAGGTAATATAATTTTTTTCAAATGTCAACTTGCCTTTATGTTTTCAGTAATTTATTTCGGTACGAATTGATTAATCTTTACCGGTTGTTGTAATCATTCCTGATCACTTGTTTCAATAGATTTAATTAAACAATTATGGTAAGCCATATAAGAAGAAATTAAGCACTTTTTGTGCCTTATCAGACAACAATCACCCAAATTAATGAAAATTTCAGATAATTGAGGGACATTAATACTGTCGATTTTTCAAAAAGTCAAAAATCAGATAACAAACTGAAAAGCTCTGGCTGCAAATTGAAAATCCAGCTTTTCAGACAAAACAGAAGCAATACTGCCTGGTTACTTGCAGATCGGATGCGGATTCCAACCAGATCTGGAGCTGATTTGCCCTTCTAAATCAATACTCTTGTCTCATATTGCAAGTATTTAACAGGCATGGAGTTCAGCACAACGCAGCAGTTGGATTTTCAGAAAAATCATCAATATTACACATTGGAAAAGAAAAAACATGTTTATTAAGCTTCTTGTAGTATCTTTAACTGTCATTTTTATGACAGCTGGCCTGATCGGTTCTGTTATTCCAGTTATTCCCGGACCTCTTTTGATTTTAGCCGGGGCTTTTTTGTACGCATGGCATTCGGATTTTCAGGTCATTACATGGACAGGAATCTCCGTACTGGCATTCTTTGCTCTTTTCAGCCAGGCATTGGATTATCTTGCATCAATGGTCGGTGCAAAAAAGTTTGGGGCCAGCCTGTGGGGAATAATCGGGGCTTTTGCAGGGGGCATAATCGGGATTTTTCTGGGGGGGCTTCCCGGTGTTATAATAGGACCATTCCTTGGCGCTTTTTCTTTTGAAATACTTAATGGAAAAAATATTAACGCAGCAATAAAAATTGGGTTCGGGACGTTTATAGGGTTTCTGGCTGGTACAATTGGAAGGTTTGTCATAGCAATTACAATGATTGGGGTGTTTTTGTATCAGATAATAACATAACAGTGCCTGAACGGAAAGTCCATTAATCACACTTTTCATGTCATTGCGAGCCCAGCGAAGCAATCTCTATCTGCCTAATATTTCATAAGATTGCCGCGTCGCAGCCTGTCCCGATTTATCGGGGCTCCTCGCAATGACAGGTTCGTATGCAATAAAAATTACAGAACGGATTATTAGTAAACAACAAAAACAGATCCTAAAGAGCAGTTCTTTTTCCTGTTTTCACCCTTTTCCCTAACAATTTTCTAATACCCTGTTTCAGGGAATTCCCATAGGTAAATTCAGGAACAACCCTTTTGCCCAATCCGAATTTATCACTGTCAGTTGGAGAGTTGTTAAACTCCTCACAAACAACAAAAATGTTTGTTATAAAATCGTCACGCAGGCCATGGTACTTTGAAAAGCCCTGGTTTAAAAATTCACTTACATCTTTTTCATATTGCGTCAGGTTCGGATTATACGGGCTAACCATCCAGCAGAAACCCCTGAACTCGAAAGTTGGTGTGTGTCCATCTTCACCATAAAAATAAGACTGCTCTCCCGTAGTATTGAAGAGTGACATATAGGTGAGAGTTGACATTGGATTTACCATCACATTCTGAAAGGTATGGGTCTCTTTGAAACTGAGTTTCATTGGATCCTCATCATCCACAGGGTGCCCGGTATAAACTTCAAGGGTTCCAAACTTCCCCCTGTCCCAGATCTCTTTTTGCCTGTATTTTT
>JAJRXD010000007.1 GCA_024276465.1 Deltaproteobacteria bacterium | reverse complement strand
GGAATCCGGCAGAAACAGGGTCATGAAGTTCGAAAAAGAGATGTGGACCACCAAGGCATATTAAACATCCTGGATGTCAAATGTCAAAGCTCAAATGCCAGATGAATATTAAGATCCAAATTAGGACATCTGTCTACAGTCTACAATAACAGCGAGCGCCTGCAACTATCCTGAATCTATTTGCAGTTCAGGGCATTTAAAACCGATATTTTCAGAGCCTGTTGTTTTATTGTATAATTCTGTTATACTACAATGCTCAAAATCAGGGCCGCTAGCTCAGCTGGTAGAGCAACGCCCTTTTAAGGCGTGGGTCGTTGGTTCGAATCCAACGCGGCTCACCAAATAAATTTCAGATTTGAAATTTTAAATCTGAAATTTATTCGTGTCCCCATCGTCTAGCCTGGCCCAGGACACCGGCCTTTCACGCCGGTAACAGGGGTTCAAATCCCCTTGGGGACGCCAGCAATCATTTTGAAATCCCTTTGGCTGTTATGCCAAAGGGATTTTTATATATTAACCAAGACGAGCAGCCATAGTCCTACATCGTGACAGCAACTGACAATAACTGATCTTAACAGAGTGGTTCCCCGCCCCGGCGGGTCCGCCTGAGGTGGAAAATCCCCTTGGGGACGCCAGCAATCATTTATTAATGGGCTTGAAGTATGTGGGATTTCATTGAGAAGTATGAGTTATTATTGGATTAAACTCTCTTCTTCCAATAATCCGGTTTGCGTTTAAGATGCATGACAGCGATGATTTCCACAGACTTTTTCTTATCGCGGTAAATAACACCATAGGGAAATCGCAATATACGACATTTCCTTATGTTGTCATCAAGCATAGCGAAAAATTCAGGTGTCCTTCTTATGCGAGTTATCGCATCAGTTAGACCCTCGACAAATCTCTTTCCAAGCCCATCCTGTCTTTCCTCATAAAACTTCGCTGATTCATCTGCTTCGAGGAGTGCTTCTGGATGAAAATGAAATGGCTTCATGAATATTTACTTTGAAGATGAGAAAGCCCTTCTTCTCCACGAACTAATTCTACCTTGTCTTCATCAATATTCCGGCAACGTTTTCCGATTTCTTTTATCCATTCATCGCTAATGGGGAAGTCTTCTTCAAAATCCAGACTTTCAAGAAGCACCTCTGCAAGGTATGCCCGGGAATTTACAGGGAGTGCCAATACATTGTCAACGATGTCTTTTATTTTTTGTGCCATTTGAGTACCTCACATATTATGGTTTTTATTGACTTTAAAGACCGAATGTGAATTTCAGAAAACGTTTTTCGGCATCTGCTTAATGATCCAGTATGATTATATTATACAATTTATTCCCCAAACTTCCCTTATTAAATTATCTTATCAAACTTGTTTTAAAAAATGGGAAATTAGCCCAACCCATTGCCAGAGAACCTTTTATTCAATTTGACAGCTACGAACTTTCACGCGGGTAACAAGGGTTCCCCGCCCCGGCGGGTCCGCCTGAGGTGGAAAATCCTGAGAGAAGTGCCAGGGTGTTTCTTATACAACAACGACCGAATCATCAGATCCAAAGGAGTTGGGCACATATTTATCCGCACACCAGTCATTTTCCCAGCGACTGCCGTTGATAAGATATTTGAATCTGTATTCTCTTCCTGAGGGCAGGCTGAGTATTATCTTAAAGTCACCATTTTTAAGCCGCTTCATGGGTGATGCTGCGGGGTCCCAGTTGTTGAAATCACCCACTATGGTGATGTTCCGGGCATCCGGTGCAGCTTCAGAGTGCAACAGAAATGAAACCCTGCATGATGTGCGGTCTTTGTTATACTTTTTTATAAAGCCCGGTTCCCTCGATTTTTTTGAAACCTTTTTTGCAGGGGGTTTGGCTGTCTTCTTTTCAGGCGTCTTCTTTTTGGCACGTTTCAGGGAGGGTCTGTCCGGGGCCTGTAATTCTGCGGATGCGGGACCAGGCTTTTTAGTGGTCTTTGCAGGGGTTCCGGGGCGTGCCCTGCCCGGGGACTTTCTCTTTTTTCCGGGATGTCCGGTCCTGTTATATAAAATACTTTCTAACGGTACATTCGCATAGGAGGCTATTTTTGCCATGATTTCATTATGCCGGTCTTCATTCTTTATCTTGAATCTTATTCCGGCAAAGCTTGTACTGCCGACATGATATTTCCACACAACATCTCCCGTGAGAAAAGCGGATGCATCACTTTTGGGGAGCTTGAGTTCCAGCTCCAGGTCCTCGTGCAGGACAAAATCAAAGTTCCTCGACTCAAGGCCGATCCCCCGGCTGGACAGGTTCTTTGTCAATCCCAGCGCGTAGGTCGTTGAACCGTATGCTGGTCTGAATTTAACAATAAAAGGCAGATCAAATCTTTCAGATTTTCTTTGGTCCTCCGGCATTGCTGCTCTCCTTTCATACTTTATGCCACAATTCATAAAGATTATCCTGAAAAAGACAGTTAGCCGCTGATTTGCACAGATTGGCACGAATTTGTCAGTTCAGGAATCAGTAACATGAACCAAGCATATGTTTTTATTCTATCCGTTCTTCTCAGCGGCCAAATGCGTTTTAATAGGATTATAAATAGACTGTATTCGAATCCGCTCCACTTGTCAAGGAAAATAATTTTGTTTCACAATCCGGACACCTCGGGACATTTTTCTCCGTACGCGTTTGTATTACAGAGAGTTCACGATATCCTTAAGCATCTGTACTGTTATGCCGTAATATATACATGAGCGTAATAGTGTCTGGTAACACAGCTTACATATAACATCCTGAAAAATTAATGTAATTACCAGTATTTGTCTTGATAATGCGATGAGTGCAGACGAAAAAAATAAAGAAAAGATATGGATTATCTCGGATGGAAGGCCGGTCAATCTGGACCTGAGCAATATCTGTAAAGAGGCTGTTCCAGGGACGACTACTGAATCGAGCATATCGGAATTTGCACGG
>JAJRXD010000157.1 GCA_024276465.1 Deltaproteobacteria bacterium | reverse complement strand
AGTTCATCTTTTATTCTGTTCAGCAGGCGTGCATCATCTTCAGAATTCCCGACATCCATCATGCCGTCAGACATGAAGATGATGATGCGTGTTGTGTCTGCCTTTTTGTTTTTTTCAAGAACCGCGAGCCCCTTTTCCAGGGCACCGTACAGGTTAGTATAAAGACCATTTGAAGATATCCTCTCCGCAGCTTTGAATAATCTGTCCCTGTTTTGTTCGCTGTCTACGGGAGTTAAATATATGATCGGATACCCCTCATCACTGAAACTGACCACGCTCGCCCTGTCGTTTTTATCAAGGAGTGAAATGAAGAGTTTGGCAGCCGGGATGCGCAGGAAGTGAGGGTCTGTCTTTTTCATGCTTCCGGAGCTGTCCATCACCAGAACAACATCCATGCTGCCGCGTGCCGCGGAATTCGCGCGCCCGGATGTAAATGCAATTATTCCTGCGATAAGCAGAATGAGTGTGATCTTCCATTTCATCTCTACCATAAAGCCAATGCCTCCCTGCCAATAATTTTTCCGGTATCTGCGCGGGGCCGCCCGTCAGTACACAGTCTTAATCAGTCATACATCCCCGGCTTTTTATATTTGATACTTGCGAAACAATATTTTTCTTTATATATCGCACAATTCACGGCATAACTTTAGTCTGTGACACCGTTACTGTACCGACGCATGATAAATATATCAGGTAAATGGAGACAGGGAAAGTAATTCCGTGGGACAAGGCAAAAAAAGAACCGGGTATTTAACCTGGCAGATTGTTATTACTCCTGCTGCCGTTATCCGCAGCACTGCGAAGGATGAATTCGTAATTTTCCTTATCTTTTGCTTCCGCGCTTTAAATGGTTGTAACGGTTCTTTTATTTTATATGGTATAATCGTCCGGTCAAGGGGACTAAAGCTGTAGTTCATTCAGCGTATTATTTAAAAAAACAGTTATTAATTTTATTGTCAATACAACATATATATTGTATAATAAAAATGACGGGTAAGCAATTAATAAATCTGCTGAAGCAGAACGGCTGGGAACTGGAGAGAATTCAGGGCAGCCATCATATTATGATAAAAGGTGCAAAAACTTTGTCAGTACCGGTCCATGGGAACAAGGATCCTGGAAAAGGACTTTTGTATGCGCTGCGGAAGCAGGGAGGTTTGAAGTGATATTAAGTTATCCTGCTAAAATAAAATACTTAAAGGAAGACAAGTCATATATGGTTGAATTCCCGGACCTCCGGGGATGCCTTACAGAGGGGGAGTCTCTGGATGAGGCAAAGAGTAATGCAAAAGAGGCACTGACCGGATATCTTGCTTCGATTTTTGAGAGAGAACACAAAATCCCCGATCCATCAAAAATAAAGGGGAGAAACGTTTATTTGATTGAACCGGAGCCCGAAGTTTCAGTTCCGATCCTTCTCAGAAAACTTCGTGTAAAGAATAAGCTCACCCAGGGCGACATAGCCAAGGTCCTCGGCATTTCTTATCAGGCATACCAACGGCTGGAAAAGCCCGGCAAAAGCAATCCAACCTTAAAGACCCTCGAAAGACTGGCCAAAGTGTTCAATAAAGACTTACGACTGGAGTTTGCTTAGGAAGGTTCCAATGTACGAATATTTCTTTTAATCTCGTAATTCGGATATAACATGGGGATGCGAAACAAGTTGTTTCGCAATTTGACCGGGTAAAATTGCTTGTTTATAAAAAAGATGCCATTTCCGAATGAGTTTAAGATTTCTTCTTGAAAACCCTTTCATTTCAGGAAATACTGTCATTTCTTACGGTGCGGAAGCAAACAAGTTCTGAAGTAAAAGATAACTGCAAAAAGATAAAGATAAATGAACTACCCCGGTAGCCGGGGATGAGGTATCGGTGGATGAACAAATTAAAGATCCGTTTGTTCTGGAGTTCCTCGGACTCAAAGACGAATATTCCGAAAACGATCTTGAAGAAGCATTAATCAGGCAGTT
>JAJRXD010000156.1 GCA_024276465.1 Deltaproteobacteria bacterium | reverse complement strand
GATGACCGCGGCAGTCCTGGAGATGACGGATGAGGAGCAGGTCAAACTCGCGGAAAGCGCTGCCCCTGCCTTTATCTCGAAGGACGCCGATATCATGATCCTGGATAAAGACCTCAAATACAAAAAAATCAGGACCGGCAGCAACGGATTTACATGCTATTCAGATCTTGACAAGATAGATGTGCCGATTCCTACATGTATGGATGCCGAGGCGGTCCAGTGGTGGGATGACTTTACGTCCGGCAAGCCGGGGCCTACCAATAAAGCCCCTGGAATCGCATACATGGCAAAGGGCGCCTTGCGCTGGGAGAAAAACGGGAAGATATATATGGACTGGCATGAACCCGGAACAAGGAGGATCAAGGAGCCGCCACACTGGCTGATCTTCTGGCCTTTTGATGCCAAGGCTGCCAAGCTTCCGATATATCCGGGCAAGTTCGGTTCATACATCATGTATGACGGGACACCATGGTCGCACCTGATGATTTACCAGGACCCGCTTTTGATCGGGCAGTAAAAAGGAATTTGGCCGCTGATAAAACTATGCTATTTCCTTACCGATGTTCTCACTGACAGCGTTTCTCAACATGCTGACCGGCGGAACAGGTGCGAGCCTCCCGGACTCATCTTTGAAGACCCTTCAGGAAATCCCCGGGATTTCTCCAGGCAAGATATCAACTCCATTAATCAGGACGGAGGGCGACCCCATCAAACCCTTTCTCTCTGCTTCTGCTTCATTGATTATGTGGAACTGAATATCCGGCTTGACGGAACTGCCCGCAAGCGCAGCCTTCAGATTTTCCCTCAGCTGTGCCTCCGAACTGCACTCCTCAGATATATAACACTCAATTTTCATTGTTAATTCAGATCGCTCATACCAGATCTTTTTTCTTTTCCTCAAACTCTTCTTTGTTAATTTCGCCCCTGGCATATCTTTTGTCCAGAATATCCAATGCCGACTCTTCTGCTCTGTGTTCACTTTTTCTGTCAGTTGACAGCACAACCCATCGGATCAGAAAAATGATCCCCACAACAACGGCAATCCAGAACGCCATCATAATGATGGACCAGCCCCATCCCATGCCTGAACCCCAGTTCATCATTCCCGGCCCCATCATGCCAGGTCCCGCCTGGGCATAACTGTAACTTGATGTTAATACCGAAATTGTGACCCCTGTTAACAGAATTATTTTCATAGAATCACCTCTATTTTTAATTGTTCTGTCAGGCATTGCTTCTTCTTATATATGAACAAAAAAGGCGGGGTAATCATATGATATGAATCATAAACTTGAGACAAGCGCTTTAAATTTTCTTTTTATTCATTAGTCTGCATAAACTTTTGAATGCGGTTATTTTCTAAGCCATGGATTTTTTTTATAACTACTGATAGGATAATCACTAAAATATTTGAATGATAAATGATAAAAGATAGCTTTATGACTGACATAGGACACCCACTGGCTGAGGTCTTCGGTCACGTAACTACAAATCATTCGGAAAAGGCGAGTCGATTCCGTTCCCGATGCTTATGCCCCTTCAACAACAAAGTCCCGAACTGTACGAAAGATAAAGCAAAGAATCCGCTCGGCGTCTGTTCAATTTATCATGAGAACAAACCGGTCATAACCTGTCCGATCCGATTTCGCTAAGACTGGATAATAACCGAGGACGCAGCCGGGTTCTTTTTTAATGAGTCTGCAAAATGGAGTACCCTTACGGAAGTGCGCTTAAATGACTCATTCGGAAAATCAGCCGGCAATATCGATGTCGTTCTGGTCGCTTATGATGACAATGGCAAAGTCTATGATTTCGGAGCGCTTGAGATCCAGGCGGTGTATATTTCCGGTAATGTGCGTGAACCGTTTGAGTACTATATGAAAAAACCTCGAAGCAGGGCTTCAATGAATTGGTCAACAGAGCCCAACTATCCCCGGCCTGATTACCTGTCATCGTCCCGAAAAAGACTCGTACCTCAGCTTCTTTTTAAGGGTGGAATCCTTCATAATTGGAAAAAGAAAATAGCGGTAGCATTGAGTAAAACTTTTTTTGCCACATTGCCAAAACTCAAAAAAGTATCTAAATCCAAAGCTGATATCGCATGGTTTATTTATGATCTGGAGATGATAAAGGAAAAGGAAGCAAAGAGATATGCACTTAAAAAAGTGGATGAAGTATTCACTGAATTCGAGCCGGCCCTTCTGTCTATAACAACGCCGTTACCCGGAAAAATTGCAGATTTCATAAATCTGCTTCAAGAGAAGCTTGATGATCAGATCGAAGCAGCCCCTGTAAATCAAACCATTGAGAGGCCATTTAAATGACTGCACGCAAGCAAACTCTGCTATATCCTGAATTATTCGAGATAATAGAAAAGCCTAAACCGGTAAACGTGGCTTCTGTGCCTCAGCGAAGCCCTTTCCGGTATCCTGGTGGGAAGACATGGTTTGTACCGACATTTAGAGGCTGGATCGCTAATATGCATTTGAAACCTCGTATGCTTGTTGAACCCTTTGCTGGTGGTGGGATTATCAGTCTGACCGCCCTTTTTGAAAATCTGGTCCGGAAAGCAGTCATGGTTGAGCTGGATAATGATATTGCGGCAGTCTGGGAATCCGTTGTCAATGGCGATGCTGACTGGATCGCGAATCAAATTCTTGCTTTCGAATTAACCAGAGAAAACGTCATAAAAGAGATTAAGAAGTCTCCAAATACGCAAAAGGAAAAAGCGCTTCAAACAATTCTCAAAAATCGGACATTCCACGGAGGCATACTCGCAGAGGGTTCCGGCTTTCTTAAGTACGGTGAAAATGGTAAGGGGATTAGCTCCCGCTGGTATCCTGCGACGCTCGCTAAAAGGTTCAAACATTTGGGCCATATCGCGAGTAAAATAGATTTCAGGTGTGATGACGGATTAAAAATCATGCAGAAATTTGCTGCCATTAGTGACGCAATTTTTTTTATAGATCCTCCATACACTGTTGGTGGGAAAAAGGCAGGCAAGCGCTTGTATAAACATTATGATATTGACCATGAGCGCTTGTTTGAAGTAAGTGAAACATTAAAAGGTGATTTCCTGATTACATATGATAATGCAGATGAAGTTAAGACACTGGCTCGGCGCCATGGATTTCAAATGCGCCTAATACCAATGTCCAATACACATCATGCAACTATTGAAGAACTGGTAATCGGCAGAGATTTATCATGGATGGACAATTTCCCGGCAGTTCGTGAACCTGAGAGTGAATATGAAGTCCGGAAAATGAAGAGAAAACGTTCTCGTCATCAGAAATAAGTAATTAGATTTTTTGCTGTCTGTCCCTTTTGACATTTCCAATTGCTGTTATTTTAATCTTCCCAAGAGTGAAACCTGACTCTTTTACAGCTTCCGGTATCCGGGTTATATTAATAGATTGCCCTTTGATAGCTGATAATGATGCCGTACCCTCTTTCGTGTCAATGCTTATAGTCTCCACGCCATCCCGACAACCGAAACCTCAGCGCTTATTATCTCAGCATTCACAACAGACACATTTACAGTGATAAAAACAGTGAGGAATATTATGAATAGATATCGTTTCATCATTTGTCCCTCTTCTTTCTTGCCCACAATATACACCATGTACCACAGAGGCAAGGGTTTTATGTTAATTTTTCTTTCAGCTTCTTTTTATCCGGGATTCCTGTAAACTCCAGTTTCCCGTCTATGATAATCCCCGGAGAGACCATTATCTGATGTTTCAGCAGCAATTCAGGATGTTTTGTCAGGTCCAGTTCCTCAATTTCAAATTCCAGATACCTATCTTTCTTGATTTTCATTATGAGGTCTGTAGCCTTTGCACAGGAACCACATCCCGGGGTCTTTAAAATTTGCACCTTCTTAACCATTTCTTATCACCTCACGGATTATATTCCCGGTCACTCAATATCTTTCCGTCATACGCCTGAATCACAGGGTTCTGTATTAATTGTTCTTTTGAAATTACCACTGACTCATAAATGACCATGCCTTTTTTTGTTTCAATATCCACCGTTGCGTCAATAACACCATCCATGCCACGGAACGCAATTTCAGCGTTCCCCGCGCAGGCCCGGCAGAACATTCCGGGAAGCGAAATTTCGGCGATTCTGACACTTTCGCTTAATTCAGAAGTCCCGGATTTGGCATCCGCAGCATCATGCTGCGCCGTACCCCCGGATACAGGGAGGACAAGGAAGATAATCCAGACAGTGAAAAAACAGCTTATTATCTGTTTCATTTAAAGCCTCCGCGTTTCTGTTAACTACATCAACATACTGTAGAAGAGATTATACCAGACTAAAAAAGCCCCTATCAGCACAAGAGCTAAACCGCTCAGTTTCTTGATTGTTACGGTTGATTTCACCATCTTCATAATCAGGTTGTTTTCAGACCATGAGACCAGATACGTTACAAATATCATCAATATGCTCATGGCAATCGAAAAAACAAGAAGTGATAAAAATACAGTGAATATTTTTCCGGTGGTCAGAGGGACTATAATCATCGCAAATAATAGCGGAAGAGTGCAGCCGACAGAAACCGCTCCATACCCGAATCCGTAGAGAAAAATGTTTCTCTTTGATCTTTTTTCTTCAGATCTTAATTTACCCAGCGCTCCCTGAATCATGCCTGGTTTAAATGAATAACCGGCGAATAATATAAGCCCCAGGATTATTAATATAAAACCCATTGCCGGGGCAATGTAACCAAGATATCGAATGACCCCCTTACCGACAACAATAATAATACCGCTCAATAAGATAAAGAACGAAACAACTCCTGATGAAGCAATAATCCCGAGCATGGCAGGATGTTCTTTTTCCTCTTTATCGGAACCGAGGTAAAAAGCTGCGTATCCGGGAAACAAAGCAAACGCACACGGCGCAAAGAATGAAACGAGTCCAGCCATGAATGAAAAGCCGAGTAACACCGGAAGCGGAGACCGGTCTAATTTTGCCAGATTGGGAACAATTAAATCAGCCCACCCTTTCAATCCGAAGATTATTATTGCCAAAAAAATAATTACCACAAATAGCAGCAGCAGAATTATGGCTGGTCTTTTCATATATTTGCCTTTCAATACTGAATAAGCAGGGGAACCCGGCAGCAGGTTCCCCTGGTCTCCTGCAATCTTCACTACAAGGGTTTACCGAGTCCGGCGCCCCTCAGAGCAGCCTCATCAGGCCCCCTTCCGGTACAGCAGTCAGCAAGCCTGCCGTCAATAACCACAGCAGGGACAGATCGTATCCCCAGTGCTTTAGCCCTCTCGGCAACGTCCGAGGTTTTCATATCCAGAACAGTAACTTCGCAGGACGGGCAGGCAACGCTGTTTACCAGTTTGACTGTTTCATCACAAACCGGACATCCAGCGCTGAAGACCTCTATTTTCCTTTTGTCTGTCATGACTAACCTCCTTTACTTATTTTTCCAATGCCTCAAGAATGGGGCATTCACTTACAGGGCCGGAGCCGCTGCAAACCTTTGTTAATTCCATAAGCGCCTTTTTCATTTTCCGGAGATTTTTGATTTTCCCCTCTATATCTTCGAGTTTCATTTCAGCCTTTTGTCTTACCTCGGAGCATGATGTTCCGGGGTCCAGTTTGAGCGATAAGAGTTCATTGATCTCCTTTAGAGAAAATCCCAGGTCTTTGGCATGTTTGATAAACAGGATACGTTTTATTGTTTCATCAGAATATTCGCGGTAGCCGGAGTCCCGTCTGTGAGGTTCAGGAATAAGCCCTCTTCTTTCGTAATAGCGGATTGTCTCGATATTTACATCCGCTCTCTTTGCCAGTTTCCCTATCGTTAACATTTCCATCGCTTCACCTCCTGTTAACATTATAAACCCTGCACCTAAGTACAGGGTCAAGGGGGGAGCAGGCATTCCTGTGCAACATAGCGGTTATTTAACACATCTTGGCCGGCTTTACAAAACAGGTCGATAGACACGCTCAGTTTTACTGAACTGGATATATGGCATAAGGAGTTCAGGCTTCTGAAAAGAAAATAGAACTGGAAACGTTGTTACTGAATATTATTTCCAGACCATTCAGTCATGCTTTCAGGTCGTCAATTAATTTTTGAGCTGCTTCCCATATTTCGGAAATTCTGACACTTACTTCTTCCTGCAATGAACAACCCTCGGCATTGCAGCTGTTATTCTTTTTATTAAAGCCATAAACCTTATTCAGTTCATAAACGGTCCTCAGATAAACATAGGTCTTTCCTGTGCCGGTCTCCATTTCAACCGTGAAATTAAGCCCTTCCAGTTTTTCAGATACAGGATCGAGTTCATTTCTTTTCTGTACTTGCTGAAGGTTGTCAAGCAGTTGTTCTTCTGACAGGACCAGATTATTACCGACACCGTTTTCAGTAAGCCGAAGGCTTCCTTCTGTAATAGAAAACTCAAAATCGCTCCGGCTTAAGGGTTGTCCCTCAAATATATCAACGATGGATTTTATCGCCTGTAATTGATATTCCTGATTGGGGTCAAAGTGAAGTTTCATATCCCCTGTATCTTTCCTTCAAGATATCCGAGGATAACAGTCTTAACTTTTTTGGCTAAATCAATGGCTTCCTGAGCATCGTCTCTGGGGATATCATAATAAATCTCATCAGGATATCTGACCTCTACCCCATAGCTCGACAGTACTTCAATATCATCAAGTTCAGACTCCATGTTTGGAGCCATGCCTTTACATAACAGAACAAGGTCTTCAAGCGAATGGGTTTTGGGGAACTCTGTTTCATGAAACGTAAGAAAACCTTTAAGATACTTTTCCGCACACTGTTGAGCATGAAAGCATATTGTATCAGTAGGAGGGGATTCCATCTTTATTGTATTTTCGGCATTAATCAGGTCGTTTTCAGCCTTCTTAAACCATGCCTTTACAACGTTTACTTTATCATCGTTCATAAAGCACCTTTCCTTTATGGGCGGCAGGATAAATAATCGTTCCTATAATATCCTTAAACCGTTCAAATTCTTCAGGAGTCTTTACAATGATATCTTTGGGAAAACCTATGCCTTTCAGTATCTTTCTGATCGGAACGGCCCTTTTGTGCGGGCTGGCATCAGTATCCATAACTATCATCAGGTCAACATCGCTGTCAATAGTTGGATGTCCATATGCATAAGAACCGAAAAGAATTATTTTTTCAGGATTGAAAGATATCTTAATTTTTTCTACAACTATCTTTAAATAAGTTTCGATATCCATAATTATTTCTCCTTTTGCCTGCATTATATTTCTTTGCAACCTCGATATGGCACGCTGAATTCGCCCAAGAATCAAGTTGTTACATTTTAACAGAAAAGATGATAAGTTCAATAGTGCAAAAGACAAGAATCTTTAAAGACAAAATATTTACTGATAGTTACGCAAACATCTCATAGAGTGAACTACCATGCGGCAGAGACCGCATTATTTCTTCTTGAATACGAACAAAAAATCCGGGGTAATCATATGATATGAATCATAAACTCGGGACAAGGTTTCTCAGAGTCCGCTTTCTATGCATTAACTTGTGCAAACTCCTGGATCAGGAGGTTTTGAGCGGCAGCTTTATTATTACCTCTGTACCTGAATGCTCCCGGCTGTTAATTTGAATGGAGCCCTGATGGGCCTCTATGATTTTTTTTGCTATTGCCATCCCAAGCCCTGTACCGGAGATCTTTTTTGTATAAAAGGGAATAAAAACATTTTCTAATGTTTCATTATCCATCCCCTCTCCATAATCCTTTATTTTGATTACAAATCTATTTTCCCCGGCCTCCGCGCTTACTACAACCATCCCCCCCTTTCTTGAAGCCTCGATAGCATTGTTGATCAAATTCACCAAGGCCCTTTCCATGTGAAGCTGGTCAACCCGGCAGCTGACAGTCTCATCAGGCAGGCCGGTTTTCAGGACTATGCCTTCATCAAGGGCCTTTGCTTCACAGGATCTGCATACCTTCCTGATGACACTGAATATATCCGCTTTTGGGGAATCCAGACTGACTGGTTTTGCAAAGTCCAGAACGTCATGAACAATATCCTGCATATCCTGAGCCGAATCCAAAACAGCCTGAGAAGCAGCATCAATGTCTCCTTTACGTTCCAGAATGCGCCTTGAAAAGCCGAGTATTGAAATAATCGGATTTTTAAGGTCATGAGCAATAGCCGCGGCCGCGCGGCCAAGGCCCGCAAGATAGCGCTCCCTTTCCGTCTGTTCCAGACGTCTCTTTTCCCGGTCCACAAGAATTCCGGCAACAATCGCAAAGGAACCCGAAAACAGCGCGTGCAGTAATTTACTGGTTATAGACAGATAAGTCCCTGTCCAGTTAATGAAAACAAAAGGGGCATATAATATGGTAATAATGATGAAAGTCGAAACAGCACCCTTCAAACCAAACACAAGGGCCGCCACCAGTAACGGCAAATAATAAAGTTCTCCGAAAATATTGTGAAGGTCCCGAATTGCCGGAAGCGTGGAGTAGTGCAGATAAGTTATAACGAGTGTCGTACCGCCGATAAAAAAAACAAAATATTTTTTCTGATTAAGAATTCTTTCCATATCAATTCTTAATAAAAAATCAATTTATTTTTTTCTTTCCGAATTTCAGGATATACTGCCTTGCCGCCAATGCCGCTTTCGCCCCTTCACCGGATGCTATAATGATCCTCTTGCCGAATGCATTCGTAACATCACCAGCAGCAAACACCCCAGGACATGAGGTTGAACAGTCCGGTCCGATTATTATCTCTCCCCTGTCATTCAGGTCGACAAGGTCTGAAATCCATGCGGTATTCGGCTGCAGACCTATGGCAATAAACACCCCTCTGACGGACAACTCCATGGTCTCTTCAGATGCCATCTTCCTCAAGGCTATCCCGGAAAGGGTCTTGTCGCCTCTGAACTCCAGAATCGTGTATCCTTCATGTTTTTTAAGGTTTTCGAACTTACCGACTCTCTCTGCAACCACTGCATCTGCTGTAAGTTTTGTTGTAGAAACAAGGTGGATATTTTCAGCAACGCCCTGTAGATTTTCAACCATCTGTAATGCGGAGTTGCCTCCCCCTATTACAACGACATCTTCTCCCTGCACAAAGGACAGGTCCTGGATATTTCCGTAAAAAACACCCTTGCGCTGGAATTCCTCTTCTCCGGGGACCCTCAGTTTGCGCCGTGTCATTCCGGTTGAAATAATCAGCGCACGGGTAAAATATTTTTTCAGGTCTGATGTTGTAACGTTGAATCCTCCGTCTGTTTTTTCGATCTTCTCCACTTCACTCATGAGATGATCAATATAATGGGAATGAATAAGCTGGTCCTGGAATTTTTCTATCAACTCAGGGCCGGTAACAAAGTCATAGCCCATATAATTTTCTATTTTGGTGCTGTCTACCGCCTGTCCCCCGAGGTCTTTGGTAATCAGGAAGGCATTCATCTTGAGGGTCGCGGCATATACGGCGGCTGTCAGACCTCCGGGGCCGCCGCCTATAATTATAAGGTCATATGAAGTGAGCGGGACTTTACATGTCTTCTCCTTGAGAAATTTTTCTTTGCACCCCTCGGAACAAAAATAATAAACAATACCATCGCACTCCCCTGTAACGGCAGTGCCCTCATCAACTTCCATGTTGCATACAGGATCTCTTTTCATTTTCTTGCCATCCCTTTCCCGTTTCCATCGGGGAATACCCTCTCAACGCATTCCGGGCATATACCGTGGGTAAATTCCTGCTCGGTCTTTTTATAAAAAAAATCTTCTATTCTCTCCCAATGGCCTTCGCCCTGTTCCTTCCCCGCGTCATCTCTGATTTTTTTGCAGTATGAACAGATCGGGAGCAGTCCTTCAAGTATTTTAATCCGCTTTCTGTTTTTCGAAATACTCTTCAGATAATAAACATTAACAGCCCCAATAGACATCCCGAGAAGGCCGAAAAAAAACGCCATGGGCAGATGTCTGTAATGAAAGGCATACATAACGCTGCTTAAATTGATCTTTATCATCGGGAGGAATATGCCTTCATACATCATGGAAAACGGATGTATAACCAGGAACCCGAAAAGAAAACCGACAACCAGGCCGGCAGGGTATCTTTCCATCATTTCTACTTTCATGCAAACATTATAGAGTAAAAATTTGAATATATTATGAAGCTTATACGAAATATACAAACATTGGAATGATATTAGCCGCCGTCTATTACATTGTTCAGAACCCGGCTTAGTTCTCCGATGTCATAGGGTTTCGCAAGCAGCGCACTGAAGCCGTACTCCCTGAAATTCGCCATCACAGGATCATTTGAATATCCGCTTGATACAACCGCCCTGACATCCGGATCTATCCTGATCAGTTTTTTTATCGTCTCTTTGCCGCCCATCCCTCCGGGCACTGTCAGGTCCAGGATTACCGCATCAAATGGCTGCGAAGTTTCCAATGCCTGCATATAGATTTCCACTGCATCAGCGCCATTCTCCGCGAACTCAACTTCATATCCCATCACGTTCAGCATTTCTCCCAGGGACGCCCTGATTATTTCCTCATCATCCATAAGCAATATTTTCCCTTTCCCCTGAAGCATTGCATCGTCTTTAGTCTTTTCCCCGCCAATCTGTTTCCTTGATGCCGGTATATATATGGTAAAGGTTGTGCCGGCACTCATCTCCGATTCAACGGATATATATCCATCGTGCTGCCTGATAATGGAATATATTATTGCAAGTCCCAGTCCGCGTCCCGTCTCTTTTGTTGAGAAATAGGGGTCGAATATCTTCTGAAAATGTTCTTTTGCAATCCCGATCCCCTCATCCCGGATTACAATTTTTACATATCTGCCCTTCTTGAGCGGCAGCGCGTCACCTTCATCAGGCATGGTGTTTTTTGCACTGATACGTATTACTCCTCCTTCAGGCATGGCCTGGTCTGCATTGAGAATAAGATTGTGAATGACCTGACTCATCTGTCCCTGGTCCGCATCAACAGGCCAGAGACCGTCCGCTATATCATATTCGCACTTGACATTCGATCCTCTCAAAACAAATTCAGCAGATTCTTTAATAACATTAATAATCGACGTGGTCTGCCTGACCGGCTCACCTCCTCTCGAAAAGGTGAGAAGCTGCCTGGTCAATTCCACTGCCCTGAGACCTGCCTTTTCCGCTGCTTCCAGGCTCTTAAAACCTTTGCTTTCCCGGTCAATATAATTCTTCGTCAGATAGACATTATTAAGAATTGCAGTAAGAAGATTGTTGAAATCATGGGCAATGCCCCCGGCAAGGATCCCGATCGATTCAAGCCTGTGACTTCTCTGGAGCTCCTCCTCAAGGCGTTTCCTCTCGGTAATATCCTCAATAACTTCAATGAACCCCTCAGCCTTTCCCGAGGGACCGATAACCGGAAAGGCATGAATATGTACGGCAAATGTACTGCCATCGTCACGCCTGCCCGAGGTCTCGACCTGGGCTGCATGCAGGGTCTCCATTGCAGAGAGCCCCGGGCAGTGTACGCAAACATGATCACGCTTCTCAAATTCCCTGTAACACTTCCGTCCCGTAAATTCCTCAGGGTCCTTCCTGAAAAACCTTCCCTGGGCCTTATTGGTCATAACTATCTCATGGTCCCGGTTAATCAGTGTGACACCAAGGTCAATGTTGTCCACAAGACTGCGGTACCGCTGTTCGCTCGCCCGCAATGCTTCCTCCGCCTTCCTCCGCTCGGTTATATCACGGACAACTGCCAGGACACGTCTCTGTCCGCCGATCTCGGAGCTGCTCATGCTAACCTCAACCCAGAAGAGTTCTCCATTTTTTCTTCGGGCCCTCCACTCAAAGAACTGTGGGCACTGCTCAACCGCCCGCCTGATCCATTGAAGCGCTTCTTTCTGAGTATAAGGCGGCCTTGCCAGGCTCAAATCACTCACTGTCAGTTTCAGCGCCTCTTCCCCGGTATATCCATACATATCAAGCATCGTTTGATTTACATCCAGGATGGTCCCTGTTTCAGCATCCAGCAAGAGTATCGCCTCACTGGTCGCATTATAAATTTCCCTGTACCTCATTTCGGATTCAGTCAATTGCCTTGTTCTGATCTCTATCTGCTCAGACATTCTGTTGGCGGAAATAATCAGCTTGTTCAGATCATCCTGGGGCACATGGGCCATACTGCCATGGTAAGTGCCGCTCGCAATATCTTCAATGCGTCTGGTCAGACGCGCAAGCGGCGAGATCAAAACAAAATGCATAATTCGGCGGATAACAAATGCATTGACCAGGACAACCACTATAATGGTCATAACGGTTATCCATACCGCCCCCCTCTGCATGTCCCTGATTTCCTTGTCGTTAAACGCCAGTTTCACACGCCCTAACGTCAGGCCGTTTCTGGTAATACTCTTTTCCATACGGGGCAGATTAATATCTTTTACAGGAAGGCGGTCAACGATTACTCCATTTACTGTCGATTCTATCCTTATCCCGGCCAGACGGCCCGTTGCCATATAAACGGAGGCGGTATGACGGATCGCATCGTCATCAACATTGAAGAGCGGGAGCTTAAGGACATTGGCTATTTCCTCGGTCGTGTCAAGGGCCTTTTTATTCAGAGAGTTATAAAGTGATTCAGTCGAAAAGTAATAATAAGCCGCGCCTATCACTACTAATGTCAGGGAAACGGCAAGATTCAGCCAGAGCATAAGGTCACGGGCAACTGTCCTCCGCAAATGAAACAGATTATTTTTTGAAAGCGCCTTCATCAGACTCAGTCTTTATATTCAGCAATAATTCTATTAAGTGATCCATCTTCCTTCATTTGACGGATTACCTTGTTAACCTCAGGGATAAGGACCCCTGCCTTTGATTTTTTTGAAAACCCGATATGATATCCTTTTGAATAATAGCTCCTGGGGGAATGGATGATTTTACCTTTATACTTCGAATCACGGAGAAACTGTCCTGCTGTCATTTCAACACATAAAAAAACATCTATTCTGTCCGCCAGCAGCATATCAAAGTTCTGTCTGACTCTCGGCACCTCATACAGATCTAATTTATATCTTCGTGCTGCTTCTTTAAATTCATCTCCGTAATTATGTCCGGCGGTAATGCCTATCCTCAGCCCCTTAAGGTCTTCATAACTATGCCATTCAATCGGCGGGTCCCTGGAAGATAAAAAATAAACGAATCCTCTTTTTTGAAAAACAGGCTCGGTAAAATCCAGGAATTCAAGCCTCTCTTTATTAATACTGATTACAGTGGCCGCGTCTTTTTGCCCTTTTTTCAGATATTCAAGCATGCGTTTCTGGGGAAGCAGTTCTACATCAACTTCAATGTCAAGTCTTGAAAATATTTCCTTCATTAACCGGAGAGAGAGACCTTCTGTTGCCATGCCGAATTTGTCCGGTGTAAAAGGGGGCCAGTTCGCTTCTTCAGCAAAATGTATTGTTTTGATATCCCCCTCATCCGCTCCGGCGGGAAATCCGTAAAAAAGAAGAATAAAGATCGCTAAGGCGGCAATATTCAATATGGACCTGTTCATAACACTTTCATTAATACAATTTTACTTCTCAAAGACAATTGATGCAAATATAATCAGATACAGGAGACAGGAACAACATTTATGTTTCTGTCAAGCGGGTAGACGGATTCCGACAGACAGATAATTGCGCCCGGTCCCACGTTTTCACTGAACTTTTTTAAATACCCTATGCCTCTTGCCATATTTTTATCAG
>JAJRXD010000155.1 GCA_024276465.1 Deltaproteobacteria bacterium | reverse complement strand
GTCAGGGTCCGTCCACTCAACCCTGCCGGTATATGACAGGATGGAAAGATTATATCCTGAGCTGAACTTGCCCCTGCTGAATACAACATATTCTCTGCTCCCGTCGCTGTCAATGTCCCCTTCATTAAAACCGTAGATACCAAGCCCGCCCGGCAGAATGACCTCATCCCGTGTCAGAAGCTTTCCCTGCTTCCATTCAAGCCTGTAAACAGCACCGGAGAAGGGTTCTTGCAGGTCGGTTTTCTGACCTATAAGTTTAACACCCTGCCGGTAATCTCCATATGCCCTGAAGAACCATCTCTTTGAATCAGTAATTCTTTTATATTTTTTTTCAGCATACTCAACAACAAATGAATTCCCGTGCTGGCCCTGGTAGCTGCTCACATAAATTTCATCTATACTGTTTCCGTTTAAATCAGCAACATCAATATGAACAATACTCTCATCAACTTCTGTTTCAATTTCGCCGCATTGTTTCAGGGTTGTTTCACTTATCTCAAATATTAATATTTTCCCCTCCCCTGCCATCAACAGCTCCTTTTTACCATCACCGTTTATGTCTCCGGAAGCAAGGCAATACATTAGTTTGTCCCTAACATTGAATGTAAAGCAGGGTTCCTGCTGAAAAAAGGGGGGTGTTTTTTTCATCCCCTTCAGTTTTGGTGCTGATAAATGTTCCGGGGGGTTTTCAACAGCAGCATAAAGGGGCTCTTCCTTCAACACGTACGGCTTTTCTCTCTTTTCAGACGGATGATTTTTAAAAACAGCTTCAGGTCCTGATTTTCCGGTTTTCGCTGCAGAATCCTTATACAGGGAAGTGTCCGGGATTTGAGGCCCTTCAATAATCAGTTTTTTTACCTTTTCAGCAAGGATTTTAATTTCAGGGATAATATTGTCAAGACCAGCACTTTGAATATATACGGGCATTGTCTGCGCCCTGTCCTTAACATCTACAAGACGGGAATCAATACTTATGTTATTTCCTATTTTTGTAATACTCCCGCAAAGCAGAAAATCAGCCCCCAGTTTTTTTGCCGTAAAAAGTTTTTCTGATAGAGGAACTTTTTTTGATGACTTACCGTGAAGTGCTTTTTTAATTAAATCACTGTCAATCACTGCTATCTTACCTGGCACGGTAATTCGGGAAGGAAGGAGCGCAGACATGCCAGAGCGGATATAGGTTAAATCCTCTGATGAATTAACGTCAAATTCAAAAACAGCTACTTTAAATTCAAGAGCAGTGGCATTATTGCAGCAAAAAATCAGGGCTGCGGCCAGATACAAACATATAATGCTATGTTTCTTTTTCATAATCTCCTGTATTGATCAGATTGTTCTGGACAGGATCACCAGCGTGCAAAGCAACGGCCTTTTATCTGTGTACAAATTACCTGTTTACTCCCCGAAGCTTACCCCGATTGATTTTGCGGCATTTACCATTTCAGAGTTCGGGCTGACCTGCTTCAGCTGCTTTACCGCATCTTCAAGTGTAACTGAGTCAATATTGGGTGTTTTAAGGCAAACCATCCTGCCATAACCTCCTTCTGCTAACAGGTTGACAGCTCCAACCCCAAGCCTTGTGGACAGTATGCGATCAAATGCGCTGGGAGATCCCCCACGTTGAATATGTCCCAGTACGGTTTCGCGTGATTCCACATTGATTTCATCAGAAATCTCCTGTGCCAGCATTTCGCCGATGCCTCCTAACCGGATAGTGTCAGCACTGTCCTCCACAATCTTTTTTATGTGCATGTCCCCACCTTCCGGCTTTGCGCCCTCTGCAACAACTATAATGCTTGAATGCCTTCCGTTCTTAATACGCTCTTTAATAATCTCATGAATTTCATTGAGCTTGAAAGGTATTTCCGGAATCAAAATAATATCAGCACCGCTTGCAATACCTGCCTGCAATGCTATCCATCCTGCATATCTGCCCATAACTTCAACGACCATAACGCGGTGATGACTCTCGGCTGTTGTGCGGATTTTGTCTATTGCCTCGGTTGCTGTATTTATGGCTGTATCAAAACCAAACGTAATGTCAGTAGAAGCAAGATCATTATCAATAGTTTTTGGAACTCCCACTATGGGAACCCCCATTTTGTGAAGGCCATCGGCAATTGAAAGAGTCCCGTCTCCTCCGATTACAATTAAAGCATCAATTTCAAGGGATTTCAGCCTTTCCAAAAGCACGGGCGAGCGGTCCTCCGTTACAATTTTTCCATGCACTTTAAATTTGTACTCAAAGGGGTTTGCCCTGTTGGAAGAACCAAGAATAGTGCCTCCCCGGCCAAGAATCCCCTTAACACAATCAAAAAGAAGGGGTCGTGCTTTTCCGTCCGATAGAAGCCCCTCAAAACCATCCTCTATCCCTGTTACTTTCCAGCCATACTGAAGAACTGCTGTTTTTACTGCGGCTCTTATAACAGCGTTAAGGCCAGGACAATCGCCTCCTCCTGTCAGAATCCCGATTTTTTTTATTTCTGCTTTTGACATAATCCCACCTCCTGTACTTTGTTTTTACATTCTGGTTAAATATATAGTGGCAATGAAATTAAGGCCAATATACATGTTGTGATGTCCATATATCCTTTGCTTGAAAGTTTTACAACCAAAGCTACAGACTTCGCAACAAAAAAATATTTTATTTTCAAATTTTTTCAATATTTCCCTTGATAAACTGTATTTGTTTTTATAGTATTAAGAAAACTTAAACCTTGCTTGTTAATTTTTTTAAACTTTTAATTTTCATGAGGAGGGTGTTTTATGGCAAAAGATACAAAACCTATTACAAAAGCACAATTGGTAACAGAGCTTTCAGAGAAACTTGACATGACAAAAAAAGATGTCAATAATTTTTTTGATGCCCTTAATGAATTGGCTTATAAGGAGACAAAAAAGAAGGGTTCCATAACCCTGCCTGGATTTGGAAAGTTGGTTTTGGTAAAACGCAAAGCACGCAAGGGAAGAAATCCGGCAACTGGAGAAGAGATCAAGATAAAGGCAAAAACCGTTGTAAAATTCAGAGTAGCCAAAGCTTGTAAAGATGCGATTGTCCCTCCCAAGTAAAGCAAACCATGAAAAAAACGCGCTATCTCCCCGGCATTTAAAATGCCGGGGTTTTTTTATTCATTTAGAAGATATTCTTTTATACAATTATTTGATGTGGTTAAATCCAGCAACAGAATAAAAAAATTTAAAAAAAAAGGATCCTTCAATGGCAAAAGCAACTGTAGCAATTTTAAGAACAAAACCTGAAACAGTTTTAGATAACTACAGGAAACTTTGTGAGCTTGCAGGAATAAAAAAAGCCCTTGATTCATCTGCCCCAACTATCCTTAAAGACAACATCACATGGCACAATGTATTTCCGGGTGTTAACACAACACCATGGCAGCTTGAAGGAACTATTTTAGGGATTAAAGATGCCGGATACAACGATCTTGTGGCAGTACATAATCATACTGTGGTTACCATACCTGAGAAAGGTGAAAAAGATTTGAAGTTTAAACCTGTCTATAACAGGTTCAACATCCCTGTGCGGTTTAATTTTAAAAAAGTAGATATGAGTTGGGTCAAGTACAAGCCAAAATTCAAGACCCTTGCACTGCATAAAATATTTCCGGAGGGGATTAGAATTCCTGACTATTTCCAGGGGAAAAATATAGTTCACATGCCCACCGTAAAAACTCACTCGTATACAACCTACACAGGCGCCCTCAAAAATGCTTTCGGAGGGCTTCTGAATTATCACAGGCACTACACCCACACATGGATTCATGAGACACTGGTTGACCTTCTTGCCATAGGAAAGGAGATTCATACAGGCATGTTTGCCACAATGGATGGAACTACAGCCGGTTCAGGCCCTGGCCCACGAACTGTGTTGCCACACGATAAAAATATTATCCTTGCATCATCTGACCAGGTCGCCATTGATTCTGTAGCTGCCCGGATTATGGGCTTTGACTGGCGAAAGCTTCCCTGTATTGCCCTTGCCCATGAGCATAATCTCGGCATAGGCGACCCGTCAGAGATTGAGATTGTGGGAGACACTGATGCTGCAAATGAAAACTGGCAGTTTAAGGTAGGTGTTAACCTCGCCACAGGCACAGGCAGGTTGTTATGGCATGACTCGCCATTGAAGCATCTCCAGAACCTCTTTTTTCACACACCGATTGTAAATATATTCATCTTCGCTTCTGAATACTATCATGATAAAATCTGGTACAAATACAAAGGCTTACCAGTAGTAAGAAAATGGGAGCATGAATCACCCTGGGGCCAGCTGTTCGCAAAATACCCTGAATAGCAGGCTAAAGGGAAATTCGGTTTTTTGTTAACCACGGCTGTTGCAAACAGATGTCTTTGCTAATAAACGAAATCTTTTACAGTATTCAGGGAGAATCTTCCTTTGCGGGTTATCCATGTGTGTTTATTCGATTGACCGGATGCAATCTCAGATGCTCTTATTGTGATACAAGATATGCTTTTGATGCAGGGCATGAGTCAACAATCAGGAGTATTATCGATCGGGTCTCGTCTTTTAAATGCCGACTCGTTGAGATAACAGGCGGCGAACCCCTGTTTCAGGGAAAAACCCCGGCACTCATAAAACAATTGCTTGATCTGGGGTACAATGTGCTGCTTGAAACAAATGGGAGTATGGATGTGGGAAAGACGGATAATCGGTGCATCAGAATCATGGATATAAAATGCCCGTCAAGCGGTGAGGCAGAACAGAATGACCTTGCAAACATTGGAAAATTGACATTTAAGGATGAAATAAAATTTGTTATAGGAGATAGAGATGATTTTCTGTACGCAAGAAAAATGCTTCGGATGATCAATAAGGGCTCCCATGTTGCACAGATCAGCTTTTCGCCTGTTTCCGGCCAGCTTTTACCTTCAACACTTGCATCATGGATGCTTAAAGATGGCATTAAAGCGCGGCTGAATCTTCAAATCCACAAAATAATATGGCCTTCTGACAAACAGGGGGTATGAAGAAATCAGACACACCATAAACCTTAATTGAATTTTTATCAGGATTATGAATGTCGAGATAAAATAAACATTAACAGAACTTGAGAGAACAGTGCTAAAATTTCCTGTTCATCATTCGATATTCTTCTCAATATAATTATAAAATTGGATTAACAGGGAGACATGGCTAATGAAAATAAGGACAATTCAGGAAAAAATCGGCAATGTTAAAGATGAAATAATTATAGCTGGAGTTTTTGAGGAAACTAAAGTACTGAGCGGCGCAGCATCAACAATTGACAAACTAACCCGCGGAATGCTCAAAGAGGTTCTGGATTACGGTGATTTTTCCGGAAAACTTTACAAGACATTAATGCTGTATGTAAAAAAAGGTCTGCAAACAAAAAGGGTTCTTCTTGTTGGTTTGGGTAAAGAACAAGAATTTAACCTTGACAAGCTGAGGGGAGCAGCTTCAAGCGCGGCCTGCTGCATAAGGGATTTTGGCCTTAAAAGTTTTGTTGTCCCTTTTTCCTTTGTTCAGACTGAAAACATTATCTCCCGGGACAAGGCAGCGGCCTTTGTTGAGGGAATTCTGTTAGGGCTTTACAAGTTCGATGATTTCAAGTCAAACCAGAGGGGGAGCAGGCAGAATAGAATCAATTCAGCTACAATACTTGTTAACAGTATGGATGAGTTAAAAAAAACACGCATTGAGGCAGGGCGTGCCGGGTCTGTTGCCCGTGCTGTTTGTACTGCTCGTGACCTGGTATCGCGTCCCGGAAACAGCGCAACACCATCTTTTTTAGCTGAAACAGCACGGTCCATGGCAAAAGCCTCAGGACTGATTTTCAAGGTTCTTGATGAAAAAGGGATTAAAAAACTGGGGATGGGCGCTTTTTCGGGTGTTGCTCAGGGCAGCAATGAACCTGCCCGTTTCATAGTTCTTGAACACAAACCCGCCAGGAAAAAGGTTCCTTCAGTTGTTCTGATAGGAAAAGCAATTACGTTTGACAGCGGCGGTATTTCCCTGAAACCTGCAGGGAAAATGGAGGAAATGAAAACAGATATGGCTGGCGGAGCTGCAGTGCTTGGAACTCTTCAGGCAGTTGCAGAGCTTAATCTCCCGGTTCATGTCATTGGTATTGTTCCTGCAACCGAGAATCTTCCAAGCGGAAGAGCACTGAAACCCGGTGATATAGTAAAGTCAATGTCAGGCAAAACCATTGAGGTAATTTCAACCGATGCTGAAGGCCGCCTTATCCTGTGTGATGCTCTTACCTATGCAGCCCGTTACAAACCATCCGCTGTTATTGACCTTGCCACACTGACAGGAGCCTGCATAATTGCCCTTGGCAATGATGTAACTGCTGTAATGGGCAATGATGAAAAGCTCATAGGCAAAATTAGAAAAGCCGCGGATACGACTGGAGAAAGAGTATGGCAGCTGCCACTGTGGCAGGAATATGGAGAACTTATTAAAAGTGATATTGCGGATATTAAAAATGCAGGGGGTCGCCCGGCAGGAACTATTACAGCTGGATATTTTCTGAAGGAGTTTGCTGGTGACATCCCGTGGGCTCACCTGGACATTGCAGGAACAGCATGGACTGACAGGAATAAACCCTATGTGCCAAAAGGTGCTTCAGGAGTAGGGGTTCGGCTTCTTGTCGAGATGCTGGAAAAATGGTGAAATTCACAAGAAAAAATCAGAAATGAAGGATTACACCTATTACCTTTTTGATGCGGACGGAACATTGTTTGACACTGGTGAGTTAATATATCAGTGTTTTGCATACAGTTGCAGGAAATTCGGCAAAAAACAGATTACAAAAGAGGAGGTTTTAAGCTCCATGGGCCTGACACTTCGCAGTCAGTTTGAAAAATATCTCGGCCCGATAAGACAGGAGCATTACCACGAAATTCAGTCTGAGTATATGAATTACCAGTTTTCAATTTACAAGCAATACCTGAAAGTTTTTCCAGGGGTGGCAGAATCCCTTGAAATACTGAAATCCAGAGAAAAAAAACTCTCTGTTGTTACCTCACGAAAAATCAAATCCCTTACAACATATCTCAAACATACCCGCATGTACGATTACTTTGATGCCCTGATAACACCGGAAAACACCATTAAGCATAAACCAGAGCCTGAACCTGCATTAGAGGCCATGTCTCTGCTTGGTGCTGATAAGGACAAAACTCTTTTTATCGGTGATTCGGTTTATGATATTGAATGTGGATCAAAAGCAGGTATTGATACGGCGTTTGTAAACTGGAGTCACAACAACGGAAATATGTTTAAAGTCAAACCGACCTTCTGTATTGATGATATGAAAGATTTGTGCGCCTGATCATCACATCCGGACAACCTTCATGCATTACTAAATCCTGCGAATCTTAGGGACAAAAACAAAGACAATAATGGAAAATCCAAAACAGACCAGGGAGCTTATAATAACAGTTGTTGGCTCGCTGGTATGTTGCGCAATTGTACCTGCCATTAACCCCCCAATTGGCATAAAGCCAAAATAGGTGAGACTGAAAATACTCATCACACGTCCGCGCAAATGGTCAGAAACCAGTATTTGCAACAATGAGTTTGCAAGGTTCATAATGAATACAAGGGCAATGCCTATACCCACCATTACAAAAAGTGACAATGACTGCTTCCTGACCAATGCAAAAACAAACAGCAGTACTGGGAATATAAATGAGCCTGCTGTTAAAAGTTTACCCCTGAATTCAAACCGTCCAAGAGATGCTATCACCAGTGCACTCAGCAATGCGCCTGCCCCCCTGGCTGACTGTAAAATACCATTGGTTGTTGCATCACCTCCCAGGACATTCACTGCCCACGCAGGCATCAGGGTTATAAATGAAAAACCGAATAAAGCAGTTACAGCAACCAGACACATAATCGGTAAAATCACAGGGTCAGAAACAACATAACGTATTCCTTCTTTCAGGGAAGACAATACAGATATGGTTTGAACAGGTTCAACATGAGGTTTTAGCTTCATGAGAAACAATGCGGAAAGCAATGCTACATATGAAACTCCATTCAGTGCAAAGCACCATCCTGGTCCAAAAAACATATATATTACTCCGGCAACAGCAGGCCCCATAATCGCGGACAAATTGAACAATGTGGAATTCAATGCAACAGCATTAGTTATGTCCTCTCTCTCCACCAGTTCAAAAACAATGGCCTGTCGTGCAGGAGCATCAAAAGCATTAGCAATGCCTGAGCAAAAGGCAAGGACCAGAATATGCCACGGCTGCACCAGCCCTGAAAATGCAAGTGTTGACAAAACAAAAGCAAGTATCATCATACAGCTCTGTGTTATAATAAGAAGCATCCGCCGAGACACGCGGTCAGCGATAACACCACCGTATAACATGAAAATCCACGATGGTATACCAAAGGTAAAGCTGATATAACCAAGGTAAGCCGGGGAGCGGGTAAGTTCAAACACCAGATAACTCTGAGCTGTCATCTGCATCCATGTCCCGAACAGTGAAACCAGCTGTCCCAAAAACCATAACCGGTAATTTGGGTATTTTAAAGCTGCAAATGTTTGCAAAAACTTCATTCCCCTGTTTTTTCCTTTTTAATGCATTAACCGATGGGGTTTTTAACCCTGGTTTTGCAGTAGGCTTGGTAGTCCCGATTTCAGCGGGACTTGCAATATCCAGGTTAAATGGGTACTTTGTATTTTGCGGCTGAACGAAAAACCTTGCACAGCATCGTCTCCAATAATAATGCACAAACCTGCAAAGAATAACCGTGACACAAACAATTTTACACAGTAACCTATTAACTCAACAAATGGAATAAAAAACAGCCCGGCCAGCCGGGAAATGAAAGCTGTCGCCAAAGTTGTTATGAAATATAATAAAATCTGTTGTGTGAATTTTTTAAAAAAGGTTTCATCACTGTTTGGAGAAGGCAGCCACGAACTGATAATAATTTCAGTGTTTATAATTTCCCGTTCTGTCTTTTTTATTCATGGCGGAGCTTTTATTGCATCACCCCTGTCATTCGCATTGCAATACCTGGATCCTGTGCTGCTGAAGGATGATCTTCTGAAAAGCCTTTTGTACCTGCATGCGCAGCCCCCTTTGTTCAATCTTCTTCTCGGCACTGTTCTGAAATTTTCCCCAATCCCGTCGCTTTCTTACAATCTGATCTATATGACTGTTGGCTTATTGATTCCGCTTATTTTCTATGGTATTTTTACAGCCCTGGGCATGAAACGTCCTGTTTCACTGTTTGCAACAATTTTTTTAATGCTGAATCCAACACTTATTCTCTATGAGAACCTTCTGTACTATACCTATTTTGAGGCTTTTTTTATTCTCCTGTCCATTTTTTTTCTCCTTCACTGGGGTATTAAGAAAAAATTTATCTATCTCATCCTCTTCTGGATCTCTCTGCTGTGTCTTGCTTTAATGCGCTCCCTGTTTCATCCTGTTTTTTTTGTCATAATTGCGGTAATTCTTTCCCTGTACCTGAACCACACATTTAAAGGTCAACACATCTGCAGGACATTTTTTCTTTCCTCTTCTATAGTTTTAATACCACTTATTGTTTTGTGCCTGAAAAATGTCCTGCTTTACGGCTTCTTTGGGACATCATCATGGGCAGGCATGAGCATCTGGACAAAAGCCAACGGATACAGCAGTGATCAGCTGCAAACATTATATTCCAGGGGCATCATAAGCTCGCTGGCCCTGCAGGCTGAGCTTAAGCCTTTTCAGCCGATTCAGAATTACTCTGAATGTGCTGAGTTGAAATATCCGCCCTGCCACCACCCTGCTGACTGCAATGAATACAGAAGCACAGGAAAACCAAATTTTAACCATATCGGTTATGTCTCTGTTTCAAAACAACTCTGGAAGGATGCGCGCGCTCTGATTGAATACAACCCAGGGCTTTTTGCCTTTTACACAGCCGGGTCCTACAGCCTGACATTATGGCACTCCTCGGATTCGGTTCATGCCCTCTTTCAGAAAAACATGGAAGCAGTTGAAAAGCTTGAGAAATTATATAGATTTTTGTATTTCGGATTCATGGGTGTAAAAAGCAAGTACGCTAACCCCGGCATGTGGATAAGGACCTGTGTTATAACTGCTTTTTTTCTGTTTTTTTATGCAGGAACAATTATCAGCATATTTCGAAAAAACAGCCCTGTATCATCAGCCGTAACATTTGTCTGTTTGTTCTGCCTTCTCATTCATTTCTATACACTTGTCATATCCTCATTGATTGAATTCGGAGAAAATAATCGTTTCAGGTTTCCGGTGGACTCAGCTTTTCTTGTGCTAATGGCAGGAAATCTTGTTGGCTGGAGAAAATTGCTGCACAGGCGCTCCGGGAAAAAGGGATCTGGAGATTGAAAACATCCGGATATTATCCTGCCTCTGCCCCTTTACAATCTCCCTGGAAATTGTTAGATATATAACTTAAGTTTTACTAACCAAATACATTGCAGCATCCATTATGGAAAACAAAGAGTTAATCATTGAAGACAAAGATTTAGACTCCCGGATTAAAGAGCTTCCCAAGCCCCCTCTTCCTGTATCGAGAGATCCTCTCCAGGCATATTTAATGGAAGTCAGAAAAATTAAACTGCTTTCTTCTGAAGAGGAGAAAGCTCTTGCCACAAAATATAAAGAAGAGGGGGACCAGCAGGCAGCTTACAAGCTTGTAACAGCCAACCTGCGTCTTGTTGTAAAAATTTCCCTTGAATACCAGCGCATGTGGATGCTTAATCTGCTGGATTTAATACAGGAGGGCAACCTTGGCCTTATGCAGGCAGTCAAAAAATTTGATCCATATCGAGGGGTAAAGCTTTCCTACTATGCATCATACTGGATTAGGGCCTATATCCTGAAGTTTGTCATGGATAACTGGCGACTTGTAAAAATCGGCACAACACAGGTTCAAAGAAAACTTTTTTTCAATCTCCAGAAGGAAAAAACCCGCCTTGAAAAAATGGGCTTTCACCCGGGTCCGGCCAGGCTTGCAGCTGCACTGGAAACCAACGAAGAACAGATAATTGAAATGGAGCAGCGCCTTGGAGACTGGGAGCCGTCCCTTGATCAACCCGCAGGAGACGACTGGAAGGAAACACGGGGTGATTTGATCTCTGCTGACAAGGATCTTTTTGACAAAAAGATTGCAGATCATGAAATGCAGGAGCTTTTTAATCAAAAGCTGAATAAATTCAAGGTTTCTTTTGCGGAAAAAGAGCTTGAAATTTTAGAAAAGAGGCTTTTGTCAGACAGCCCTCTTACCCTTCAAGACATAGGGGATAAATACGGGATTACAAAGGAAAGGGTCAGACAGATTGAAAACAGGCTGAAAGCGAAAATCAGGCAGTATATGGAAGAAGAGCTTCAGGATGCAAATGATACCCTGCAACCGGATACTGAACAACCAGACACCCAATAAACTGTTTTAAGAAAAAATGCTTAAAACAGACAAACCCTGCTTGACAGCACTGAATTAATGGTTATGTTCACCTATTAACCAGACAGGATAATTAGCTGTCCAGGACACAATTAAAGGTTTTTAATATGAAAAAGCTTAAAGAATGTTTGAATAAATATAAAAATGAAATAATTTTATCTTTTCTTGTTTTATATGTTATTGTTCTTGGATTTGGTATGCTTGGTGAAATTTTTAACATAAAATGGATACTCAACCTTCCTGTTTTCAGGATATAAAAAAAAATAATTTTCAAAAATGCGATGATTAAACGTGATTATTATGAAGTTTTAGGTGTTTCCAGCAATGCTTCAGATGAGGAAATAAAGAAGGCCTATCGTAAAAGCGCTCTCAAATACCACCCGGATAGAAATCCCGGGGACAAGGAATGTGAAGAAAAGTTTAAAGAGGCCAGCGAGGCATATGAAGTCTTAAGGGATTCTGAAAAAAGAGGTCTCTATGACAGGTTTGGCCACGATGGACTTAAAAACTCCGGATTTTCAGGGTTTTCAGGATTTGAAGATATTTTTATGTCCTTTGGGGACATTTTTGAAGACTTTTTTGGCCTTGGAGGTTTTGGGGGAAGACGCCGCAACCGGTCATCTGCACAAAGGGGTGATGACCTAAAATATGACATCCATATTTCTCTGCATGAAGCAGCTTTCGGGATTGAAAAAAAAATAGAGCTGAAAAAAGGGATTCAATGTCCGACCTGCAGCGGTAATGGTTCTGAACCCGGCACAAGCCCTGAAACATGTTCAATGTGCAATGGCGCAGGAAAAGTCAAACAGCAGCAGGGTTTCTTCAGTATAGTCACCGCCTGTCCAAGATGCCACGGCAATGGCTCATATATTTCAAAACCCTGTAAAAAATGCTCTGGTTCAGGGAAAATTCTGCAGAAAAAATCTCTTAAAGTAAAAATACCCGCCGGAGTCGAAACAGGAATGAAACTGCGGCTGGTTCAGGAAGGCGAATCCGGAGAAAGAGGCGGCCCGCCCGGTGACCTGTATGTGTTTATCCATGTCAATGAGGACCCTTTATTTAAAAGGCATAACAACGACATAGTTTGCCAGATACCAATTTCTTTTTCTCAGGCAGCTCTTGGAGACGAAATTGAGGTCCCCACACTGAACGGCAGGGAAAAGCTGAAAATTCCAAAAGGGATACAGAGCGGAGAATTATTATCAATAAAGGGAGCTGGCATTCCATATATTAATGGAAGTGGAAGAGGCAATGAAATAATTCAGGTCATTGTAAAAACACCTGAAAAAATTTCAAAGAGACAGGAAGAACTGTTCAGGGAACTTGCACTGCTGGAAGAAGAACAAAATGAAAAAGGCAAAGGCTTTTTTAAAAATATTTTCAACCAATAATATTTTCTTTTCTTTTATATTCCTTGTCCACATTTTTACTGTTTCATCCCCAGGCTATGCTTCCCCTGAAATTTCAACTGTCCTTGAGAGGAACAAAATTTCAGTAAACAGGCAGTTTAACCTGTATCTCAACGTATCCTGGCACGGAGCAGCAGATGCATATTTGGTTGTCCCCCCCGAACCACTACTCCCGGAAGAGATTCAGATACTGTCATCTTCTTTTTCATCATCAGTAACCAGCGATACCCGGCTTATAACATATCATTATGTGCTGACAGCTCACAAAAAAGGCCTTTTTACAATTAAGCCTTTCCAGGTCAAATACTGGGAAAAGGGGGACAAGCAGGAAAGCTTTATCCTTACTGACGAGGTATCCTTTGAAGCAGTTACATTTGACATTGCAGGTTTGACTCTGACATGGACAATAATGCTTGCTGCTGCAGTACTTTTGGGAATTATTTTCATTATCTCTGTCCTTACAAACAGGAGGGTTGCAAAAAAAGACAATACATCCGGAGAAAAGGCTGTTCAACAGAAAGATTACGCAAAACAAAAAATTGCTGAATGCAAAGAATGCAAACTAAAGGGGGACGTCAGCGGGTTTTTCCAGACTGCATTAGACCTGGCTGAAAAATCATTCAGCCAGGATAAAACCTTTATTAACAATTTAACCGGACAGTTGGAAAAAGTGCAGTTTGGAGGAAGCAGCCCCACAGCAGAAGAAATAGAACGTACTTTGCGATACCTTGAAAAAAAGACAAAGCAGGTTTTTTCCGGTTATGACAATAAAAAACCTGAATTCATGAAATACAGCCAGTAGCTTCAAACATCCTGCTGCGCGATTACAGCCCCATCCGATTTAAACCCAGACAGAGCTGCTCCCTTTTGCCTCCATCCGGATTTTTTCTTAACACACCTCCTGCATAACCAGAGGAGGTATGCCTCTTTGTACACCCAGCGCCTGACTAACCCCTGCTGCAAAATTACTATGATAAAAATTGCACTCAGCAATCTTGACTTTTTAAAAAGAATTTCTATTTTTCAAACAGGTAGAAAAAACAGTACAAGGCATGCCTAAACAAAAACGAAAGGAGGTACCAAAATGTTAACAAGATGGTTTTATGATTTAGAACCAATGTACGACGATTTCAGCAGGTTTAGAAATGAACTTGACAAAATTTTTAACATAGGGCTTCCATTGTCAAACATTCGAAGCGTCCCTAAAGGAACCTTCCCTGCAATCAACCTTCAGGAAGGAAAAGAGGCTGTGACTGTTCAGGCATATGTGCCAGGGGTAGCCCCGGAAGATGTGGAAGTTGTTTTTCAGGATAATACACTTACTATCAAGGGGCAAAGGGATACATCAAAGCTTGGGGGTCAGGAGATACAACCTGATAATTGCCACCGGAAAGAGAGGTTCAGCGGTACATTTTCCAGGATAGTGAGTTTGCCTGATGGTCTTGATTCAGAAAAAACAGAAGCACATTACAAAGATGGCGTATTGAATATAACCATTAGCAAGATGGAAGAAAAAAAGCCCAAACAGATTTCTGTAAAAGTTGAATAACAAAGGAGGGATAGTTATGGCTGAACAAAAGGAGAAAGCAAACAAAACCGAACACGGAAATTTATCAGAGATAGCCAGAAATTCACTTGTTCCCCCTGTTGATATTTTTGAAGGCAGTGAAAATGTTACGTTAATTGCAGATTTACCAGGAACAGGCAAAGATGATCTTGAGCTTCAGATAGATGGAGACACATTGCAGATTTTAGGAAAAACAAAAAAAAGTTCTGATCCACATCTGATAAAACACTACACCGAGTTTCCTGAAAAAAACTTTTACCGTGCCTTCACTATTGGGGAGGAGATTGACAAGGACAACATAGCAGCAACCATGAACAACGGCGTTTTAAAGCTGATTCTACCGAAATCTGAAAAAATCAGGCCTAAAAAGATTGAAATTAAATTCTGATAATTTTCGGTAAATTCATTGGCGGACTGCTCCTCTGCATGTACATTGCATCATTGTTTCACTGAGGGAGACAGTCCGCTTGTTTTATTCAGAACAATTTAAAGAGCCGGCAAATGCAAGTGACCTGCCTTATTCGTGTTGTTTCAACTGCATCTGGCAGTTCTGCAATCATTCTTTGCGTTCTTCCTGAATTCTATTATGCTACAGTCTGCTAATCGATGAAAGCTAAGATCTCAAATTCGCAGGAAATACTGCTCTAAATCCCGGGTGAGCCATAATAAACCAAATGATATTCTTGACTGATCAGTCATCAATATGTATTATTTTTCCCTTGATTTGTTGTCTATTGTAACCTGAATATAAGAGCACCAGTCAATTATCAAATTCAGGTTCAAAGATCGGATTTTCCTGCTGTCAGAAAATCCTCTTTTCTCAATCTTGTCACAATATAAAACAGCGGGCGACATTTGTAATAGAAATTATTTTACGGAGGAGTAAGTGTATGCAGCCAAACATTCAGGAAATAACAAAAGAAGTTGAACAGCATAGCCATATAACAGAGAGGATAACTGCTGAAGTAAAAAAAATAATCGTTGGCCAGGATTATCTGATTGAAAGGCTGTTAATAGGTTTGCTTGCCAACGGGCATATTTTAGTTGAAGGGGTTCCAGGACTTGCAAAGACAACTGCAGTTAAAACACTGGCAAAAACCATTGACACAAATTTTCAGAGAATTCAGTTTACACCCGACCTTCTTCCAGCCGATTTATTGGGAACTCAGATATATGAGCCAAAAACAGGCCAGTTCAACATTAAAAAAGGTCCCTTGTTTTCAAACATAATTCTTGCAGATGAAATAAACAGAGCTCCGGCTAAAGTTCAAAGCGCACTTCTTGAGTCAATGCAGGAAAGACAGGTGACCATAGGGGAAACAACTTTTTTCCTGGAAGAACCATTCCTGGTTATGGCAACACAGAACCCAATTGAACAGGAAGGAACATATCCACTTCCAGAGGCACAGGTAGACCGTTTCATGCTGAAGCTCAAAATCGGCTATCCAAACAAGGAAGAAGAAAAAGAGATTATCAAACGCATTTCAGCAGATGAGCAAACTGATGTTCAGGCAGTTGCAACACCATCAGAAATCATTGATGTTAGAAAAGTTGTTGAAAAAATTTATATTGATGAAAAGCTTTTGAACTACATTGTGGAAATTGTATTTGCAACCAGAGAGCCAAAGGTCTTTGGAATAGATATTGATGAGCTTATACAGTTCGGGGCTTCTCCCCGTGCCTCCATTTATATGAATCAGGCTGCAAAGGCTTACGCATTTCTGCAGGGCAGGGGTTATGTTATACCGCAGGATGTAAAGTCCGTCGGGCTGGATATCCTGCGTCACAGACTCATCCTGAGCTATGGGGCAGAGGCAGAAGACTTTACAGCGGATGATATAATTACAAAAATTTTTGAGAATGTTGAGGTGCCTTAAACCTAAGCTATGCTGTTTGTGAAGTCATGTTTTTTTAGAATCGCTCAATTCAGGTTAAATTAAAAATACAGCTTTCAGCAGGAAGCAAAAAAATGGCGATTATAAAAACTGACGGGTTATTACAATGATTCCAAAAGAAATTATTAAAAAAATCCGGCAGATACATATCAAAACCAAATACGTGGTTAACGATATATTTGCCGGTGAATACGAAAGTGCTTTTCGCGGACGCGGTATGGAATTTGAGGAAGTCCGTGAATATGCTCCCGGCGATGACGTAAGGGATATTGACTGGAATGTAACCGCACGGTTCGGGCATCCTTTTGTAAAGGTTTATCGCGAGGAACGGGAACTGACCATTATGCTTCTTGTTGATGTCAGTTCGTCCTGTCTTTTTGGAACTCAAAAACAGCTCAAGCAGGAATTGTCAGCTGAAATTGCTTCAGTTCTTGCCTTTGCCGCAACTAAAAGCAATGACAAGGTTGGGCTCATTATTTTCAGCGACCATGTTGAGCAGTTTATTCCGCCAAAAAAAGGAAAAAACCATGTATGGCGTTTAATCAAAGAGGTTCTTGAGCATCAACCTGTTTCAACAGAGACCAATATTACAGCAGCCCTTAATTACCTGAACAAAGTAGCAAGAAGAAAAGTAGTTGCCTTTTTGATTTCTGACTTTATTGCAGATGGGTTTGGCAGAGCTCTCAGGATAACCAGCAAAAAGCATGATCTGGTTTCAATCTGTGTAACCGATCCGCGGGAACTGATGCTGCCCCAGGTTGGAATAGTGGAACTGCAGGATGCTGAAACAGGAGAAACACTTCTCATTGATACTTCTGATAAAAAATTCAGAGAAAGTTTCAAACTCCTTGCAGGCCAGGATCTGCAGAGCAAGTTTGAGTTCTTCAGGTCCATTGGTATTGATTACATTGATATAAGAACTGACATTCCATATATTGATCCCATGATGAAATTTTTCAGAATGAGGGAGAAAAGGTTATGAACAAATCAGCAGTTGTTTTAAGCTTTACAACTCTCTGCCTTATGCTGATTGTGGTGGTTTACTGCTTTAAAACAGGATTCTGTCCGGCAGGACCCCAACAGTCCGGAGAATCAGTCTGGACACCTGTACAACAGCGGATGCTTGCAAACAGGCTCAAAAGCGCGGGTTTAAACCTGCAGGCCATACAGGAGTATGAAAAATATACTGCAACAGCACCCCTGGACAAAAAGCAGCTTGCCAGCCTTTCCTATACCATAGGCAAAATGTACATGGAAGAAGCGCAGTACGAAAAGGCTCTTTCATGGTTTTACCGTGTTGAGATTGCAGACCCTGAAACTCAGCTTAAAGCCGATGTGGGTTCAAAAATCATCAACTGCCTGGAACGATCGGGAAAATACAATGCCGCAGAATACAGCTTAAGCAGGAGATCGTCACAAAAAAAAGCCGTCACAAAAAAAGATGGTAAAATAGTGGCAGAAATAGGAGAGGAAAAAATTTATCTTGAAGACATAAACAATGCCATTGACAGCATGCCTGAGGGGATGAGAAAACAATTTGAAGAAAAAAAGGCCAAAGCTGAATTTTTAAAAAAATATGTTGCCGATGAGCTGCTCTATCGTAAAGCTGTAAAGCTTGAATATGATAAAGCACCGGACATGAGAAAAAAGCTGAAGCAGATTGAAAAAGAGCTAATGGTGAACAAGGTCCTTGAGCATGAGCTGAAGGACAAAATCAAACTGGAAGAAGATGACCTGCGTAATTTCTTTGAGGCTCACAAGAAGGACTACATCCGGAAAGAAGCTGTTAAAGTAAGCCTGATAAAAGCGGGTATGAAGGAAATTTCTGACAGAATAATTGAGGAGTTGAAAAACGGTAAGGATTTCAGTGCCCTCGCCCGGGATATATCCCTTGACAAGGAAACAGCAAAAAATGGTGGTGAATTTAACGGGTGGATCAGAAAAGGAGAAGATGACCTTGGGATTGGGAATGTAAGCGAGATTTCCAATGCCCTGTTTGCAGCAAAAGAGGGAGAGATCACCCAGGCGGTCAAAGCCGGAGGATATTACTATCTTTTTCGCATTGATAAAAAGAGGCCTTCAAAGGTTCCAACATTTGAAGAGGCTAAAAATCAGGTACAAAACGATTATTATATGCATAAACTTAAAACATCTTACCAGCATCTTTTGGATCAAATACTGAAAACTTCTGATGTAAAACTTTTCCCCGAGGCTGTCATTGGAGGGGGCTCTTCGTGAAAAAAAATGTTTTTTCATGCTTGCTGCTGTTCCTGCTTTCCATTGCAGGCTGTTCCCCGGATAAAGATATGGAAAAGGGGGAAACCGTTGAAGAGGTCCAGATCCCTTCAATTGAAGTAAAAGCACAGACAGACCGCACAACAGCAACAACATCCGAAACCATAACATTTACGCTCAGTGTTTTATATTCTCCGGGAATTAAAGTGCGCCTGCCGGAACCTGGCTCAAAGATTGCCGGCTTGAGAGTTGTCGACTTTGGAGAAGACGGGCCTGTGAATATGGATACTCGCTTAGTATACAAAAAATGGTATGCTCTTCGTGCTGACATTGCAGGAACCTATATTATTCCATCCATGAATATTTCATACACAGACACGGATAACACAGAAAAAAAGCTCGAAACCCCACAGATATTTTTAGAGGTTAAGTCCGGTGCTTCGGACGATGAAGAAAAACAGCTGGAAGATATAATTGACATAAAACCTCTGCAGGAAACAAACCGGGACCTGACTCTTTTCATTATAGCCGGGTCCGCAGCCATTATTGCAAGCCTGATTGTTATCTGCGTTCTTTTCTATTTGCGAAAAAAGAGACAAAGGAGACAGGAAATTCAGAAACCTGCTCATGTTTTAGCGCTTGAGGCGCTTGATAATCTTAAAAAAGAAAAGCTGATAGAAAAGGGGGTGGTGCGGGAGCACTACTTCAGACTTTCTGATATCTTCCGCAGATATATTGAAAACAGATTTAATTTACGTGCTGTTGAGAGTACAACCCAGGAGCTTCTTCCTGAAATAACAAAACTTGATGCAATGACAGAATCAGCAAGGTCAACCACCCTTGAGTTCCTGTTGCATTCGGACATGGTTAAGTTTGCAAAATATCCACCCACACAGGAAGAGATTGACAAAAGCCATCAGGAAATAGTTACTGTTATTAACGAAACAAAACAGGAAAACGAACAAAAACTGGAGACCTGACACTCAGACCATGCTACGATTTGAAGACCCCTGGCTGCTTATATTTTTTATTGTTTTGCCTTTAATGCTTCTTTACTGGTGGAAAAGTCCGGGAAGAAGCCAGATTCGCTTCTCATCTCTTGGGGTATTAAAGAAGTTAAAAAAATCCTCTTCTCTGCTTTTCAGAAACAGCCTTATAGTAATAAGGTGTATTGCTGTAAGTCTTTTTATCCTTGCACTCGCCCGCCCCCAGTCCGGAATCAAGTCAACAGAGATCACCACGGAAGGTGTTGATATAATGCTTTGTCTGGATACATCCGGAAGCATGCAGGCTCTTGACTTCAAAGACAACGGTAAAAGGGCTACCAGGCTCAGGGTAGTAAAAAAAGTTGTGAGTGAATTTATCCGTGGCAGGGAAAACGACAGGATAGGTATGGTAGTATTCGGGGAAGAGGCGTTTACCCAGTGTCCCCTGACCCTTGACTATGGTGTTCTTCTGAGCCTGCTTGACAGTGTGGAAATAGGGATGGCGGGAGACTCTACTGCAATAGGATCTTCCATTGCTATCTGCGTAAAGCGCCTCAAGGACCTTAAGTCAAAATCAAAAGTTATAATACTGTTAACAGACGGCAGGAACAATTCCGGTGCCATCAGCCCCTTAACTGCAGCAGGGATAGCAAAAACCTATGGTATCAAAATATACACAATAGGCGTCGGGACAGAAGGTGAAGCGCCTTTCCTTGTGGATTCGTTTTTCGGGAAACAGTATGTTTACCAGAAGGTTGATCTTGACGAGGGCACCCTGACAGGTATTGCACAGGCAACAGGAGGAAAATATTTCAGGGCTACAAATACAAGGGCACTGAAGGATATCTATAATCAGATAGATAAAATGGAAAAAACAGAGGTAAAAATAAAGGAATATATGGAATACGAGGAACTTTTTATCTATTTTCTTATTCCCGGCCTGTGCCTTCTGCTGCTGGAACTTGCACTTGCAAATACACGGTTACGCAAAATACCATAAATATTTCAGAGCTTTGACTTATGCAGTTTGGAAATTTAACATATCTTTTTTTGCTTTGGCTTATCCCATGCCTTGTGTTTTTCTACATTTACACCTTCCTGAAAAAGGAGAAACAGATAAAAGAGTTCTGCGGGGAAGAACTTTATCCCAAACTTATCCCGTCAATAAATAAAAGAAGGCAGAAGTTAAAAGCATTTTTTTTAATTGCAGCCATTTTTTTCCTGATAATAGCCCTTGTCAGACCCAAATGGGGGTTTCACTGGGAGGATGTCAAACGGGTTGGTGTTGATATTATTGTAGCAGTCGATGTATCAAAAAGCATGCTGGCAGAAGATGTTGAGCCAAATCGCCTGGAAAGAGCTAAAAGAGAGATATATGATCTGTGCCGCATGCTTGAGGGCGACCGCATAGGCCTCATTGCTTTTGCAGGGACAAGCTTTGTTCAATGCCCCCTTACCCTTGACTATGGCGCCTTCAGAATGTTTATGGATTATCTTGATCCTGACCTGATCCCAACTCCCGGAACTGCAATAGGAGATGCCATAAGGAAAGCTGTTGAATCATTCAGCCGTCGCGAAAGGAAGTCCAAAGCACTTATAATTATTACTGATGGCGAGGACCATGGAAGCAAACCGCTTGAAGCAGCCAAAATGGCAAAAAAGGAAGGAATAAGGATTTTTACCATTGGAATTGGAAAAGACAGCGGAACACCCATCCCTGCCAATGATGGCTCAGGAGGGTTCCTCAAAGACAAAAAAGGCAATGTTGTATTGAGCAGGCTTGATGAAAAAACACTGCAAAAAATAGCTCTTGAAACAGGCGGAAGCTACGTACGTTCTGTAACAGGGGATATGGACCTTGACAAAATCTACAAAAGTGAAATAAAAGGTACAATGGAACAAAAAGAACTTCGGTCCACCCGTAAAAAAAGATGGGAGGAACGTTTTCAATGGTTCATATTTATAGCACTTATATTTATAGTCCTGGAATTTTTTATACGCGAAAAGTAATAAAACCGGTTTTACCTGTTGAGATGGTTTAATTTAATGTCTGCCCGAAAACTATTTATACAATCGTATTATCAAAGCCAATTACATATATAAATAAAACAAACATAACTGTTTAATCCTGATATTTTTATCATGTCCTCAGTTCCTGAACTTACAGTTTTATTCCAGCGATTCGGCATTGCCATTGCCCTTGGCCTTATAATAGGAGTTGAGCGGGAAAAGGAGAAAAGCGAGGCATTTGCAGGCATCCGAACATTTCCCCTTATCTCCTTAATGGGCTGTACAGCCGCTATGATAAATGATGTTTTTGCCGGATGGGTCTTTGCTGTATCCTTCATCACTTTTGCAGCTATTGTTATCACCACGCACACCTGTACAGCCCGGCAGTCTCCCGGCATTACAACTGAGATTGCATCCTTTCTCTGTTTTATGTTTGGCGGGCTTGTCTGGTGGAAGATGACAGCCCTTGCTGCTGCGTTAGCCTTTGTAACCGTTCTGCTGCTGGCAACCAAAAAACCCCTTGAAGGTCTCTCCCATAAGATCGGAAAAAAGGATATTGCTGCTGCACTTCAGTTCGGAATGATAACCCTGATAATCCTCCCCATACTTCCTGACAGAACTTTCGGGCCGCTGGATGTTGTTAATCCATATAACATATGGCTTATGGTTGTTCTTATTGCAGGCATAAATTTTGTAGGTTATGTGCTGATAAAGATATTCGGGGCCAGACAGGGGATAGGGCTTGCAGGAATTATGGGCGGCATTGCATCAAGTACAGCTGTTACGCTCGGGTTTACCCGCCGCAGTCAGAACGAGCCTGACCTTGCCCCTGAGTTTGCACTTGGGATTGTTCTGGCATCTGCCATTATGTTTATTCGGGTTCTGGCAGAGACATTTACTGTCCAGCCTGCTGTGGGAAAAATTTTAGTTATTCCGATCGCCAGCGCGGGGGGGGTTGGTTTGCTTTGTTGTGTTTTTGTCTGGTTCGCAAGACAGAAAACATCAGACAGGACACTGGAAAAGGAGAATGTGAAAACAACAAACCCGTTTGAACTCTGGCCAGCCATATTATTCGGTCTTTTATTTGGCCTCATACTTTTTATTGCCAAAGCCGGTCAGGTTTTTTTCGGGACAACAGGAATTTATCTTTCAAGTGTTATTACCGGGCTTGCTGATGTTGACCCCATTACCCTCTCACTTTCAAACCTTGCAGGAGAAACAATCACCAATACTGTCGCAGCAAGAGGAATAACACTTGCTGCTCTTTCAAACACCACTGTCAAAATGCTGATAACTTTCACTGGAGCACCGTCTCTTATCAGGTATTCATTCCCCATTTTCAGCGCAATGATACTTACCGGGCTTTTTGTCTCCTTCATCCTGATCTGAATATTATTTATCAATTTTGCCTGATAATTCTGCTTACTTCCGATAAATAATGCATTACTTTCTCTGACAATTCCACTGAAACAGAACCTGTGCCGCAGCTTGGGGTAATCAAACATCTTTCCCACAGCAGATTTTCATCAATCCCCCTGCCTGCCAAATCATGCACAACAGATTTCAGTCTTTTCAGCAAAGACTCCGGAGTTTCCTGGTTAATCCTGCCTGAAGTAGGCACTATGCCCCAGGCCAAAACACCTCCCCTGTCCAGAAATGCACTAACATCACCAGGATAATATGCTATGGTTTCTCCGTATTCATAGGCATCAAAGTTGATGATGTCCACTCCGGCATCAATCAGGATTGTCCATTCAGTATTGCCGCAGCAATGTGTTCCTGTAAGAGCCCCCTCTTTATGAACAGCCTCTACAACCTCACTCAGACAGGCTACGACATCTGAACGCTGAACACTTATATATGTGGAAGACCCGAAAGCTGAAAGAATGGGTTCGTCAACAAAGCATATCTGGTCTAACCCCAGATGCTTAAACCTGTTCAGCAACCAGCGTGCTTTCATTATAACTGCCTTTACTACAACATCCCTGAAAATCTCATTGTAATAAACAGGTTTACCGTCTTCATCCATAACACTTAACCCGAATGTAACAGGGCCGGTAACCTGATTTTTAAAATATTTTACAGAAGATCTGTCCATTTCAGACAATTTCTTCTCCATCTGGTAAATACCGCGACTGAATTCAGGTGAAATTTTAAAATAACCCAGATTATCCTCCAGGAAGTTATTATAAAATTCTTCAAAATCCCTGCTGAAATCTCCACTGGTGTCAAAACATATTTTTTTTCGGCTTTCTTCCAGGACCAGTCTGGGCAGACCTTCACAGTATTGAATATCCATCTGCTCCCGGAAATCAATGTTGGGCAGCTGCGGCCAGACAGGAATTTCAGGAATAAATCTCAGGATAAGATCACATGCCTGTTCAGCGTCTTTATGTGGGAAGCTACCAATTGCAGTAGCAGTTCCTTCAGGTTTAAAAAACATTGCGGACTCCATTATCAATAATAAATTTAAAGTTTTCTTGTGTTGATTTTTAAATTCAAATCTGATTTAATTGCTTGACATTGATGAGTTGCATAATTTATTATTTATGCCTGACCCAATGTCAAGAGATAATTAAATTAACGCATATTAACTTAAGAGAAAGAAAGGGCTGGTTATGAAGAAAAAGATATTCCTTAAGGTTTTGCTTTTCAGCATCTTTGCAGCACTTGTAATGGTTTGCAATGTTTCTGCATTTGAAGATATGGACACTGATTTAATTGAACCCGCTGCAGATACAGAATTTGTTGTGCTTCGAAACAACCAGTCCAAAACCGTAACAGCAGATCTCACCTCCGCCCCTGGCTCTGGAATCACTTTTGTGTCTCTTTTCGGTAACGGCAACTTCTCCATGTCCCTTTCAAGAAATACTACTACAGGTGAAATTGCATACCTTGCTTTTTATGGGTTTGGCGTTCCCACTTATGGTATAAATGTAGGAATAACACCTGTAACTTTGAGATTAAATTCAAGCATTTCTGACAGCAATTATAAAGCAATAGGTGTGATTTTTCACGGAATACTTTTTTCCCTTGAGGACCCGCCTTACGAATATAATTTGAGTCTGAGCTTCTAACCAGCATTTCAGCTGCTGTTGTTTAGTTTGTTAACCGGTGCTGTGCACTGAAGGCCAGATGCTTTATCTGTGGCCTTCAGTGCACAGCACCGGTCAGCAATGGCTAAAAGCTGAACCATTAAACCTTTCCCTTAACCCCTTGATTGACAAAAAACAACTCCTGTGATAGCAGTATAAATTACTGCGAACAAACTATTCTGTTGCAGAAAACAGATGCTGCAATGTTCGGCTTAAGGGAATCCCTGGATGGAAACCATTCGTACATTTATCGCCCTTGAAATACCTGAAAATTTGAGGAAAGTAATTTCCGGAATTCAGCAGAGGCTTATCCGAAACACCGGAGGAATAAGGTGGGTTAAGCCTGAAAACATGCACCTGACACTGAAATTCCTGGGATCAACTAAATCCGAACGTGTGAAGGAAATCAGCACGGGCCTGGAAAATGCTGCAAAGGAGTATTGCCCTTTTGTCATTAATATTTCAGGAATTGGAGCATTTCCAAATCCAGGAAACCCGAAGGTTATCTGGGCTGGAATTGCCGAAAACAAACAACTCTGGTCATTTCAGAAAAGACTTGACAATGCTCTGTCTGAACTCGAATTTCCGGTGGAAAAGCGCGCTTTTTCCCCTCACCTGACTCTTGGCAGAGTAAAGGATACAAGGATAAAAAAGGAACTTGGGCTTGTGCTGAGGGATTTCAGCCTTGATGACAGGGACAGTTTTGAGGCTTCAAGGATTGTTTTTTTCAGAAGTGATCTTCATCCCACAGGGCCTGTTTATACAGTATTAAAAGAAATAAAGCTTTCTAATTAGAAACTAATCGGAGGGAATTTTATGGCTAATGAACAAAACAGGGAAAGAGCTGTTGATATGGCAGTAAGCCAGATTGAAAAGCAGTTTGGGAAAGGTGCTATAATGCGGCTGGGAGAAGATGGCGTGCTGGTTCATGGCGTACAGGCAATTTCAACTGGCTCTCTAAGCCTTGACATAGCGCTGGGAATTGGCGGGATACCCAGAGGCAGGGTAATAGAAATATTTGGGCCTGAATCATCGGGAAAGACAACCCTTGCCCTTCATGTTATTGCTGAGGCCCAGAAGCTGGGTGGTGTTGCTGCGTTTATTGACGCGGAACATGCCCTTGATGTTTCCTATGCCCGAAAACTCGGGGTTAAAACCAATGAGCTTCTGATATCCCAGCCAGACTGCGGTGAACAGGCACTTGAAATAGGAGAGGTTCTTGTTCGAAGCGGGGGGATAGATGTGCTGGTAGTTGACTCTGTTGCAGCCCTGGTGCCGCGTGCGGAGATAGAAGGAGATATGGGTGATTCACATATGGGTCTTCAGGCCCGCCTGATGTCTCAGGCTCTGAGAAAACTTACATCTGCCATCAGCCGTTCAAACACTGCAGTAGTATTTATCAACCAGATACGCATGAAGATAGGGGTAATGTTTGGAAACCCTGAGACAACAACAGGGGGCAATGCTCTGAAGTTTTATGCCACGGTTCGTCTCGATATTAGAAAAATCGGCCAGATAAAGGACAGTGAAAATGTTCTCGGTAACAGGACAAAAGTTAAAGTAGTAAAAAATAAGATTGCACCACCGTTTCGTCAGGTTGAATTTGATATTATTTTTGGAGAAGGTATTTCCAGAGAAGGAGATCTGATTGACTGCGGAGTTTCCCATGAAATTCTTGAAAAAAGCGGGGCATGGTATTCTTATAAACAGGACAGACTGGGACAGGGGAGAGAAAATGTAAAGACCTTTTTAAAGGATCATCCTGAGATTGCTTCAGAGATAGAAAAAGGGATTTTGGAAAAAGCAGGTCTCTTAAAGCCTGTTGACAATTCCGCAGGCAACAGCAAAAAGAATAATGAAAAATGACACCCCTGCAAAAAAAGCTCTTGATACCGCATATAACCTCCTGTCACGCCGCCCTCACAGCAGTATGGAGCTGAAAGAAAAACTTGCAGGAAAGGGCTTTCCAGCAGAGTTGATCGAGGGCATATTAAACAAGCTTTGCCAGCAGGGTTATTTAAATGAAAAAGAGATTTCCCTCAGGTGGGCACAATCCCTGATCCGATATCGAGGGTGGGGAAAGGCAAAGATCGCACTTTATCTTCTCCAGAAAGGCATCAGCAAAGACATTATTGAAAATGTTCAGAGAGAAGTATGGCAGCAGTTCAGTGAAGAAGACATGGCGGGAAAAGCACTTAAAAAACGCTTTCCTTCAGCTAAAGGCCATGCCCCACAGAGGAAGCAGGCCTCTTTTCTGCAAAGGAGGGGATTTTCAGCAGATGTTATCTGTAAAGTGATAAGAGGGCTGCCTGAGGATAATTAGTCCCTTGAAAGTTGTATTTAATTGTATTTAATGGCAAAAAAAGTATTTGAGATTAGATGGTTTAATAAATGTTGCGAGTTACAGGTTACAGGACTAAAGACAGTTTTTAACACGTAACCCGCAACATTTACTTAAATTTAAACAACTTTAATATTGAGATATCACGGTGAAATCATCATTTGAAATAAGAAAAGATTTTTTAGAATATTTCAAGGCTAAGGATCATGCAGTTGTTGAAAGCTCTTCGCTTGTTCCCCGGAATGATCCTACACTGCTTTTTACAAATGCCGGCATGGTTCAGTTCAAGGGTGTTTTTTTAGGCGATGAAATAAGGCAGTATAACAGGGCTGCTTCATCTCAGAAATGTGTCAGGGCCGGTGGCAAACACAATGATCTGGAAAACGTTGGCCGAACTGCCCGCCACCACACATTCTTTGAGATGCTTGGCAACTTCTCCTTTGGTGACTACTTTAAAGCTGAGGCCATTTCCATGGCATGGGAATTTATAACCAGTATCATGGAAATCTCCCCTGAGCGGTTATGGGTAACAATATTCAGGGAAGATGACGAGGCTTACAAAATCTGGAATGCCATCACTGATCTGCCCTCTGAAAGGATAGTCAGAATGGGGAAGAAGGACAATTTCTGGTCAATGGGTGATACAGGGCCCTGCGGCCCCTGTTCAGAGATACTGATTGACCAGGGTGAGAATTTCAGCTGTGGCAGCCCTGAATGCAAAGCCGGTTGTGACTGCGACAGGTATCTTGAGCTGTGGAACCTTGTTTTTATGCAGTTTAACAGGGATGCACATGGTGAAATGACCCCCCTGCCCAGGCCCAGCATTGACACCGGAATGGGCCTTGAGCGGATTACCGCTGTTATTCAGAATGCTAAAAGCAATTATGATACAGACCTTTTCAAACCGCTTCTTGATTTTGTTGAGAATGTTTCCTGCAAAAAATATGGAACAGATACTGATCATGATACATCCATGAAGGTAATTGCAGATCACAGCAGGGCAATTTCTTTTCTGATTGCAGACGGTGTGCTGCCTTCCAATGAAGGACGGGGTTATGTCCTGAGAAGAATAATGAGACGGGCAGCAAGACACGGAAGGATGCTGGACATTGAAAAGCCTTTCCTTCATGAATCTGTCAGTATTGTTGCTGAACAGATGAAAGATATCTACCCGGAAATTCTGAGTTCAGGGGATTACATCACCAAGGTTGTTTTAAATGAGGAAAAAACCTTTTCCGCAACGATTGATTCAGGGCTGAGGATTCTTGAGGAAGAGATAGAGGCATTAAAAAAGAACAACAAATCTGTTATACCCGGACAGGTAGCGTTCAAGCTTTACGACACTTATGGTTTTCCTCTGGACCTGACTGCGGATATTGCTTCTGAACAGGCAATGGAAATTGACCAGGCTGGTTTTGAGAAGGCCATGCAGCAACAGAGGCTCAGAGCACGCCAGGCATGGAAAGGTTCCGGCGATGATAAAATAGAGGGGATTTACAAAAGCATGACCAGGAAAGGGCTTAAGGTTTCATTCTGCGGATATGAAAAAAATGATGTTTCCTCCCGGATACATACACTTATCAGGAACAGCAAACCAGTTGATTCTGCCTCCGAGGGGGATAACATTGAGGTTGTTACAGATGATACCACCTTTTACGGTGAGTCAGGCGGTCAGAAAGGAGACAGGGGTGTAATCTCAAACAATGATTTTACAATTGAAGTCGTGAATACTGTTAAGCCCACCCCTGAACTGACAGTTCACCAGGGAAAGGTTTTAAAGGGGCGTATTAATGTGGGGGATGATGCCCTGCTCAGAGTGGATTCCACTGCGCGCCAGTCAACAGCAAATAACCATACAGCCACCCATATCCTCCATTCTGTTTTGAGGAAGCATCTGGGAAATCATGTAAAGCAGGCCGGATCTCTTGTAACTCCGGAAAGGCTTCGCTTTGACTTCAGCCATTTTGAGGCAATCAAAAAAGAAGACCTGAAAGAAATTGAAAATCATGTAAACGAACACATTCGTAAAAATGCCTCTGTCAGCATTAAAGTGCTTCCAATAAAGGAAGCCAGGGAAATGGGTGCAACAGCTCTGTTTGGTGAAAAATATGGAGATGAGGTTCGGGTTGTAAGCATTTCAGATTACAGCATGGAATTGTGCGGGGGAACCCATATCCATTCAACAGGTGAGATTGGGATTTTTAAAATTACAAGTTAAGGTGCAATTGCAGCCGGTGTCAGGCGTATTGAAGCTGTAACCGGCAAAGAAGCCTGCTCTTTTATTCACAAAGAGGAGGAAATTCTGGAAAGCCTGGCCGGACTCCTCAAAAGCGATGTTAATGGACTAACAGATAAGGTGGCACATCTGACTGCTGGGCAGAAGAACCTGGAAAAAGAGATTGAAAAACTCAAAAACCAGCTTATTTCAAAACAGGCTTCCTCAATCCTTGACATGGCAAAGGAGGTTTCAGGGATCAGTGTGCTTGTAACCAAGGTTCAGGAAAAAGATCCAAAGTCGCTTCGCAGCTACGCAGATAAAATCAGGGATCGAATGGGATCAGGGATTATTGTTTTCGGAGCAGAGGATGGAGACAGGGTTCACCTTCTTGCCATGGTGACAAAAGACATTGCAGAAAAGTTTTCAGCACGGAAAATTATTGAGCAAATTGCTCCTGTTGTAGGAGGAAGGGGCGGCGGGAAGAATGATATGGCCCAGGCTGGTGGCAAATCACCTGAAAAACTCAGGCAAGCCCTTGATAAGGCCATGGAAGTAATTGAGACAATGGGGGAAAATTCGTGATTCGTAAAATACATTATCTGGAAATTCGCGATAAATCTTTAAAAGTTATACTCCCCACAGCGATACTGGTAGCCGCAGACTTTAGTCTGCGTTGTTATATAAAGCAAATGCGGAAAGGCAATATGCTATAATAGCGACATGTCATAAAAAAGATTTCGAACCGCCTATTATTTGCACACCAGAAGAACTTATGGAAGGATACTTTTCCATTGCGGTGGAACAGCGCTGAGCAGGGAATCTTTCCAGGGCATGGACGATTTTGAAGTTGTTGCATGTTTGGTGATTGTCGATTGCACACTTGAGAATCAGGTTTAAGATGAAAAAAAAGACTAAATCAGAAATCAGCAATCCACTGTCTACCATTAAATATCCAGAACTTCTTGCCGAGGTTAAGGAACGTATTCGCTCTGCTCAATATGCTGCGCTCAAGGCGGTCAATAAGGAATTAATTGGTCTGTACTGGGATATCGGTAAGATGATTGTTGAACGACAGTTAGATGCAGCGCACGGATCTGCTATTGCTGAACAACTGGCAACTGACCTCCGAATGGAGTTTCCTGGAATCAAAGGGTTTTCTCGCCGCAACATTTTTTACATGCGTGAGTTATATCTTGCCTATTATGAACTTCCAAAAGTGCAACCATTAGTTGCACAAATCGGTTGGACACACAATCTGATTGTCGTGCAGCACTGCAAAGGCACTTTGGAACGGGAATTCTACATCCGTGTCGATTACAGTATCATACCTCCTGCTGGTGTGAGGGTGGTATTTCGGGTGCTGGACTGCCCAGGGGAACCGGTACGATTGCTCACTGACAACGATGTGACAATTATTAATGATGAAAAGGATGAACCCTTCGGTGCAGGCATGGAAGGCGGAGGGGTATCTGAACTCGATGCTCCCCAGGACTTCGAGCGATACTCTATCCTGGCTACGGCGTCGAACCGTCGAGAGCTTTTGTCCACCTTGGGTTTCGGTTAGCCATGCCTTAGATTTTTAGAAAACAGAAATCCTGTTGAGTTGGCATTACAAAATGAAATAAAACAACCTGAGAGACAAATGGCGGCTGTGACAAAAAAATATTTTTAGCATACTGACATATTAAGTTATCATGAATGGTCCATTTTCAACCTTGAAAAGTGAGCAAATTAAATTTCTTGTGGAGATAGCAAAACATAGCATTGACTATGTTGTAATTGGTGGATATGCAATGAGGTTTCATGGTCGAGATCGACAGGCAGAGGATTTAGATTTGCTTATTGATTATAAACTGGGGAACATCGAAAATTTGGCACCTGTAATAATGAGCTACGGAACAGTAGACCGAGATGAAATAATGGATAAACTAACAAAACCAAATGTTTATGTTCCTATTGATGGGATTGATGTAGAACTATTCACAGGAATAAAAGGTGTTAAGTTTAATACTATAAAATCACAGGCTAATGAAGCAAATATTCATGGTGTGAAAGTTTTAGTGATGTCTGAAACTGATCTAACTAAATCTAAAAGGGCTTCAGCAAGGGAAAAAGATTGTGAAGATATAGAATTTTCAGAACAGCGAGTGGTAAGTGACACATAACCATGTTGTTGCACTGTTTCCTTATACGTGTTGGACAAAAAATAAAAATATAGGACACTATCTCCAATATGAGCAAAAAAGATAAAGATTCTGTTTTAGATGATTGCGAAAAATTAAAAACCGAAATCATTCGTGACAAAGTAAGTGAAATTTTTCGCAACCATCCCAAGAAACATATTGCCAAAATAGAGGAACTTGGCTTCAAGTACGTTGAAGATGATGATTATGAAGAAATAGAAGAAAGAAATGTTAGACCGAAAAACCAGCGTCAGAGAGAGCTTGTTGCTTATTTTGAAAACAGGAAGAAATTATCAGAAAAGATATTTGAAAGTTATTCAGAGGAAAAAACTGCTGAGAATCCCAATTACCCATTAATCAGAAAATACTACAAAGAAGCCAACAAAAACCTCAAATCTCTCCTTCTGTATGGCTTGGACAATTATCCCGGAAGAATTGACCTTCTTTCTGACTTGTCATTCTTTCATGAGTTTGAAAACATTCTCAGTATTCTCATCACTTACTATACTCAAGCATGTGTTGACCAAGGGAACCTTGATACATTTTCAGAATTAGCCAAAGATTTTTACTATTCTACAAATCCTGATGGATATGAAGCACTTTACGCTCTGCGGGAGTTGTTTGGCCCAGAAACGGACAAAAGGGAAATTATAGACTTCCTTATTGCTGAAGAGGAAGTGGGTGAAAGGAAGGCATCGCAACCAATTGAATTTTGAAGAATAAATCTATCAACCATGCAATGCACTCGGCGTAAGAAACTCTGTAGTGTGGGGTCACTCTTAGCCTTTTCAAAAAGCCTTACAAATTGTACCAATACTTACGGCAACAAGTGATCTTAAACAGCATGACACAAGAAAAATTAAAGGGACAAGAATTATGGTTAAACTTCCGAGACTTAACAAAAATGCTATTTCCATCACGTCATTAAATGATATTGAAGAAGAAAAGAAGTTCTGGTTATCAAAGGGATCGAAAGAGCGAATTGAAGCAATTGAATTAAACAGAAGGATGGTATATGGAAAAGATAGAATTGCATCAAGACTTCAAAGATTTCTTGAGACTTCTGAACTCACACAACGTTGATTACTTGCTTGTGGGTGGCTACGCTGTAGGATATCATGGTTATCCACGTGCTACAGGAGACATGGATATTTGGATTGCAATCAGCGAATACAATGCCAGGAAGACCACTGAAGTACTACGTGATTTTGGCATGCCTGAAGATGTCGTTTCAAAGGAACTGTTTCTCAAGCGAGAAAAAGTTATTCGTATGGGTGTCCCTCCGGTGCGGATAGAAGTAATTACCGGGATTTCGGGAGTTGATTTTGAGGAATGCTATTCCCGGCGTGAAGTGATGGATATTGACGGTATCCCGGTAAATTTTATTTCACTTAAAGATCTCAAGGCAAACAAACTTGCAGCCGGCAGACACAAAGATCTCGAAGACCTGGATCATCTACCATAACCATACTGCTGCTGGTAAAATTGCCTTATATGTAAATTTTAGTGAAAAAATTAGAAAGGAGATTTCATTATGAACAGTAAATTATTGAAAACCCTGAAACTTTCAGCTGTTATCATTGCACTGCTGGTTTCTGTTCCTGCTTTTTCCTTTGCAGCAGATGGGGATGGGGATGGCATTGATGATTCCAGCGATTACTGTGTGGGCAATGGGGCATATGATCTGGATAGAGATGGTCTTTGCGACAAAGATGACAACTGCCCCTATGTTCCAAACCCAGGACAGGAGGACAGCGATGGCGACGGGAAGGGCGATGTATGCATCAATGATATTCTGAAATACCAGAATGACGTGGATGTTTTCAAAGGGAGCTATGAAGAGATTGGAAAGCAGATAGCAAAAAAATACAGGGACATACATTTTAATATAGGGGCTCTTTTCACCGCAGGAATATCTCCGCAGACTGCCCATGATTATTATGATGCAATTGAAGATATCATTCCTCAAAGCATAAAGGATCAGATGCAGGGAATGGCTTTGGGACTGTTTGAGGAAGGCCTGTCTTATGACACAGCCTGGGATATAGTAGTGGTTAACGGCCTGTTTATTGAGATGGTGAATCTGCTTAAAAATTCCGGTGCATTGAAAGAGTCCCTTGGCTGTACAGCATTTGCCGTGAGCTCTGATGCAGGGACATTTCTTGCTCATAACACTGACAATCAGAAGGAAAATCAAGGCTATGGTACTCTTATGTATATAGTGCCGGATAACGGCGATAATGCTTATATGCATTTTACTGCCCCTGTCTTTGTTGATGTGATGCTCGGTCTTAATGATAAAGGCCTGGCAATTACCTATAATGTTGGCAACCCGAATCTTAATCCCACTACAGGGCTTCCTCCATTGTATATGGTGCGTTATATTATGGAAAAGGCATCTACCCTGGATGAGGCTGTAGGTTATTTTGAAAATTTTATTGACGAGGGAAACAACTTTGGATACAGCGGAGCGATCTTCCTGCTTGTGGATTATAAGGATTCATCCATGGCAAAGATTCAGGTAAAATCTCACGGCATAAAGATAACCTATGGTGAAGAGCTAAAGCCGGGTGTCACATATGTTGCCACAACCAACCATTATGATGAGGATTTTCGGGATGATCCGGACTACTACTATGAATCCTCCTGGAAACGGTATGAAAGGCTTATGGAGCTGTTGCCTGGCTTTGATACATATGGCCTTGACACCTGCTGGACAATTCTTACTGACCACGGAGAAGGTGAACCCAATAATAATACTATTTCCAGGGACGGAAGCACCTCGGGAACTACAATCACTAATATTTTTACTGCTGATGGATGCTATTATACTCTCGGAATGCCCCACGCATACCTTGAAACATACGGAGAACCTCAGTATGCAGGCTTATGCGACCTGATTGACTGTTCTGCAGCCCGGGCATGTCCTGCAACAGAGCTTTTGGGCCAGGACAGTCCGTATCTTGCAACCTTACGGATGTTCCGTGATAAGGTTCTGGCCAGCAATGCACCTGGCAAAAAAATTATTGATTTATATTACAAAAATGGAAGTACAATAATGGCATTTCTTCAAAACCATCCCACAATCAAAAAAACTGCAAAAAAGACATTGGAGTCTTTAATGCCATTAATGAAATTTTTTCTAAGGGATTAGCCGTGCAGGTCGGGTTTCATGAAAGCCCTAAAATTGGGACATATTCAACTTGTCAACTTAGGGTTGACAGCTCTGGGGGCCGGACCCCACAGTGTTTGTTCCTTTCTCAAAGACAATAATACATAATTAAGTAATTTAATTATGTCCACAGGAACTGGTCGGCATATGAAGAGGGAAGAATATCACTTGAGATCAGCCAGAAACCGAAGGGCCTGTTTTTTGTAATACGCGTTGTCGGATTGTGTCGCCTTTTCCAAATGGCCCTTCGCCTCCGCTATATTCTGCTTTCCACCCAGCTCAATCAGCAGTTCTGCAAAAAAAACCCGGGCCTCCATATTTTTGACAAAATATGGAGTGGCCTGATATTCCCTGTAAAACTTCAAAGCCTTCTTTCTGTCTCGCAGCGGCCATGGAAGAACTGCCCAGAATCGGCCAAGTGATAGCATGGGTCCTGCATCGTTATACATCTTATCCAATTCATATGATCTCTCTAAGCTTTGCTGGGTTTTGTTTTTAAGGCCTTCCCTGAGGGCGGTAAGGATGCTTACACCATCTGAGTAAGTACCCACGCTAAGGCTGTAATAGTAGTGACCATCGGCCTTTCCAGGTTCTATCTCTATGGCCTTCAAGGCATAGTGCATACCCATTTTCCCATATTCTGCGCAGATGTCCTTCCAACCCCTAAGATTTTTTTTCTTAGCTTCATTCCCATATTCTCTGCATGCCCTTGCAGACTTCCAGACAGCCTCATAATAGCCTGGGCTGTTTTCTGAAACCTTAGAGTATAAATCGATGGACCGTTTAAAGTTTTCTATACCCCCCTGGTTATAGAGACTGTCAGCCTCGGCAAGATAGTCTGAAGAATACAGACATAAGGGAAAAATAATGACGAGGAAGAAAATGGGCAAACCAAAAATAAACTTTCTCATACCCCAACCTCCGGTTTTGTGTGTATTGTTAATAAACTATTCAATCATTTTTATACTAAAAAATGAAATATATATGCAATTAAATTGCTAAAGTTAAGAGCTTTTAAAAGTTTTGCAACATGTTACATCTTCTTAAAAATTCTATCTATATTCTGATAATGTCATCATCCATGTGGGTAATTGCTGACTTGCTTTGTATCACAAATAGTTTCTGAACTAAAAACTTTTTTTTTATCAAGACTCTGCTATTATGTAACGAATCCTTACGTGTAAGTAGTTGGGATTCGCCGGGGTCTGAACCCCAGAACTTCACCCGGCATTAGCGTTGCTATTGACAAACTCAATATTGGTAGATTATGATACATCTGTGGAATCGCCAGTGCTTCAGAGGGTTAGCAGCAAACATCATGCTTCTGTTTGGTTCTCTGTTTTTTTGTTTTTTTGTCATCGAGACAGGTTACCGTGTCTTAGATCCATTTCCTTTTTTCAGTCGATCCGAAATTAATTTCAGTAACATCTGGCACGGAAATCTATCCACATATGACCAGACACTTGGATGGAAGGGTGTGCCTTGGGGCAGGGCTGAGTTAGTCACGAAAAGCAACAGAATATGGTTTGAACACAACCGATACGGGTTCAGGGATATCGAACATACGGACTTTACTGACAAAAAGCCGGCAATCGTCTTTGTGGGTGATTCTTTTACATGGGGTTTTAACGTAGAGTTTGAAGATATGTTCGTTAATCGGCTGAGAGATATGCTTCCAGGCTATGAACTGTTCAATCTTGCTCACCCTGGTTATGGTACTGATCAGGAATTTCTCACTTTTATACGCTGGCACGAAAAGCGTACACTTAAATTAGTCGTCCTGATGTTTTGTGAGAACGATGTAGCAGATAATGATTCAATGTTTCGTTACCGCAAGCCGAAGCCAAAATATCAGCTTGTCGGGAACAAGTTGAAGCTGGTGGGGGTACCAGTGCCTAAGGATGAGGCCTGGACGCAACCTCATCGGTCAAAAAGGACAGTGGACTCATGGAGGACGATTCTTAAAAAATTTCTTTTTTGTTCGCACTTCCTCCATGACGTTAACTTCCGTTATGCACAGTTTCACTGGCAAAATAAACCGAAAAGAATACGAAAGGGCAGAAGTAAGAAACCGGATCTCAATTTGACGTCTCGACTTTTGGAGGAATTCAAAAGGGAAGCTGAGCGCAGGGGTGCAAAGTTTGTCGTTGTCTTGATTCCGTCTAAACGCGAAATTGAAAAACTCGATGACTCCCTGCCGTATCAAATTGAGATTGCTGATCTGTCTCAGCGGACAGGTATCAAATATCTGGACATGGCACCGAACTTTAAAAACACCTGGTACCGAACTTACTATCGGAGAGACATGCATTGGAATTCGCGTGGTCATAAGATAGCGGCAGAGGCACTTTACGATTACGCAACAAGAAACTTGAGCCCTTGAGGATTTTAAGAGGGGCAGACAGGGTGTTGACAAGATAGCCCCATAATCCCTCACAAGATGCACAAAACCTGAAATTGCAAAAACTGCTTAGCCTGGTCCGGCCCCAGTGCTTGTGACCAGGGCTGAGCCAAACAACCATGGACAGGCAAATAAAATGACTTATAAAAAACCCATATTTTTATCAAATTTAGTCCTTACCATCGGCTTCATAACATGTTTCATCTCATCAGCAGTTTCTCAGGATGTATTTGTTGATATCGGAAGCGCAGAAGGAGCTCCCGGCTCGAAAAACAACAAAGTAGAAATAAGTCTGGCAAACCCTGACAACAAGGTAAAAGGAGTTCAGGTGCAAATCTGTGATGAGGAAAATTTTCTATCTGCTACAGGCTGTGAAACAATTGGACGTGCTTCCGGGTTTGACTGCTCAGCCTATGAGAATAAAAAAACCGGATGTGCTAATATAGTTCTGTTCTCAATGGATCCTTTGATTGTAGAGGGAGAGGGTCCTGTAGCAGCAGTCAGTTTTGATGTTTCCGATAATGCAACGTTAGGAGAATGTGTAAGCCTTACTGCTAATTTTGGACCTGATCCGGAAATCGGCAGGTCCGCAGGAGCAATAGCAGACGAAAACAATCAGCCGCTTGAGGTAGAGGCTGATCCAGGAGAGTTTTGCTTTAAGACCCCCTGTGTTATTTCTCGAATATTAGGCGATGATAATAATAGCAGTAACCTGCTGAGAGAGTTCAAAAAAGAGGTTTTACTTAAAAGCAAAGCAGGAGAAAAATTGGTTGGTTTTTATTATCAGCATAGTTCAGAAGTTTTAGAAATAGCTGTTAAGCATCCTGAAATCAAAACACACATTAAAAAAGTTTTAATCGGCATGCTGCCAGCTGTAAAACAGATAACAGATAAGGGTAATATAACAATTAACACTTGTAAAATGAAGGAAATAAGCCGGTTGTGCGACATGTTATCTGAAAAAGCCGGCACACAATTAAAGCAGGATATTCAAAAACTGCAAAATGACCTTAACAAAGAAGAGATATTTAGCAAGCTTGGAATTAAAACAAACTGAATCCTACACCACGTGGGTTCTTTCAAAAATTTACTGATAAAAGGGGGACAGATAGCAAAACGCCATGGGTAGCTCAACATCAATAATCTGGGGGATATTGTTTGGATCAATCGGCATGGGGTACTTTGTATATGGCAGGAAACAACGACGGGCGATTGCTCTGCTTTCGGGTATTGCCTTATGTGTTTTTCCATATTTCGTTTCCAACGTATTTCCAATCATTGTTACTGGCATTGTTTTAATGGCTTTGCCATATTTTATAAGATACTGAATCGCAAGTGGAGCACATAACCGGGTAACAGTGTTTTTCTCCCCCAGCCCCCACACCACAGGTCACAGCGACAGTGTCCCTTCTCTATCTGTCACAATATCAGGACAAAAGATAAAATTGTCTTATACGTAAATGCCAGCATGCATGATAAGAAACTAATTTGAATAAAAGGATTACAAAATTATGAAAATAATAAATTTAGATTTTACAAGAAAAATCATCGCAAACGAATTACGTAAGACTTTTTGTTTAAAAACATTCATCATTCTCAGCTTTTTATTAATGACAATAATAAATACTGGATGCGATAAAAATGTTGACGATGATCATGCAATATCAGAAAATATAACACAATTAACCTCTTCGCAAAATGGTGCAAGTTCTCAAAACCCTGCTTTTTCTCCTGATGGAAATTATATTTTATTTACCCGTTTTATAAATGGCTATAACAAACCACCAAGCGAAATTGTTAAGATTAATATTGCTACAAGAGTAGAAACAATAATTATACCTGCACAAAGTGGTGCGGAACATATCAGTGTTCCCGGATCTGCGTGGGTAAATGGCAAAATATGCTGGTCATCTGATATGGCAGGTGCAAGTAATGAGATTTATATTGCTAATGATGATGGTACAGAGATTGAACAAATTAGAAGCCATTTAGAATCAGAGGGATATTATATTGAACCTGTCTTTAATCCTTTGAACACAGATAAAATTATTTTTGAATTCGGTGCTTCTGATAACGACCCTCACCAGATTGCAATTGTTGAATTAGATAAAAGCAATAAAGTGACTTTTTTAACAAGTAATGCAGATTTTGATGACAGATTACCTAACTGGTCTCCTGATGGTCAGAAAATTCTGTTTCAGCGCTCTTCTGCCAAAGCGGATGAATGGAGAATTAATACAGCTGATATAGATTTTTCCGGCACTGACCCCAGGCTTGCTAATGAATCACAAATAGAGCAACCTGATAATTCAAATTGTGATAACTCATGGTATTTTAATGGTAATTATGTTCTTTCTTCCACTGAATATAATTCAGAAATGCCAAATATTTTCGCAATTTCTATTAATGGGGGAAATCCTGAAAGAATAACATTGTCAAAAACAGATGAGCATGGTGCTCCATCCAGCTCTCCGAATGGAAAACTAATAGCATTTGAATCTCATGAGGGTGAGGATGAAGAATACCCGTCAGAAATATGGATAATTGAGATACCTGATGCTTTAGAATAAAATTAACGCAAGCTGATCGGATAGCCGGGAGGGGTTCTCCCCTGTCCTCCACACCACCCAAACAAGCGGATCCGCAACAGGCACTTTTTCATGACTGACCGCATGCCTGACAGTAATCTTTATCGTTGGATGTTTAATAATGTTCAGAAAAACTCTAACAAATATCAGCCTGATAATTATTTCTACGGTGGTTTCTGTTGCAGCTATAGATTTAGCTGCCAGAATGTTTTATGACAGACATATTCTGGTGCGGCCAACACCTATCTTCAAAAACACCTGGACTGTAAATGAAAGGCTGGCAAGATACGATGAAAATGTTTCCTTTTCAGGAAAAATTATTGGTGATTTAGCAGCCATGAATTATGAAAACCATGGTGTTGAACGGAATGTGACTTTTATTACAGATGATAATGGGTTCAGAAACAGTCCTGAAGCACTGCAAAGGAATAATAATGTTATTTTGGCAGGAGATTCTTTTGGAGCCGGGGGAGGGGCATCACAGGAAGACATGTTATGCTCTCTGTTAAACAAAGACATAAACTATAAATGCTATAATATTTCAATTGGTGGCTTTGGTCCCTGGCAGGAATTCATGACTCTTAAGTATGAATATAAAAACATACCTAAAACAGATAATGCTATCATACTTTGGCTATTGTTCACAGGCAATGATCTTGATGATGACTATGATCCTAACTTCGAAGATTCTCAGAATGGCTTAATCTACAGATGTTTAATTAAAACTTTTACTTATTTCAACCGGTCTCCTGTCAGGAGAATTTTCTTACATTTCATTCGAGGTAACAGGCACAAATCCAACAGTAATGTTGTTGCAAGAAACCATGCTGGAAAGACCATACTTTTTTACAAGCCTTACATGGTAAATACAAACAGAACTTTAAACCAGGTCAGGAAACATCGAAATTATAACAGGTTTATAAACACGCTCAACAAGATGACCGAATTCTGCAAAAAAAACAAACTTACCATTGCTGTTGTGTTAGTTCCAGCTAAGGAGGAAATTTATAAATGGCTGATTGAAGGTAAAGAAGCCTGGAGCACTCATTATAAACCGTCTGCATTAAGCGAAGCAATTCGTCAGGTTATGAACCATAAGGACTTCTATTTTTTAGATCTAAAGCCAGTATTCCTCAAAAAATCACGGGAGCTGTACCAGGAACAAAAAAAATATCTATATTGGAATGATGATACGCATTGGAACGATTATGGTCAAAAGGCTGCCTTCGTGGCAGTTTCAAATATTTTAAGGAAGATCCAGCATGGTTCTGCACCAGGAGGCAATTAAACCCGGAATTTGCAGTCCCGGGTTCAGCGGGACTGCAAATTCCGGGTTAAAAGCTCTTTTGCCTCAACTGCATAACTGCTTTCGGGGTATTTTTTCAACAGCAGCTTGACAATTTTTTCGCCTTTTTGCCTGCTTCCTGATTGAATGATTGCCTTTGCAATATAAAAAAGCACTTTATCCTTGTCTATTGAATGAGGATATTTTTTCAGAATTTTTCTGAAACGATCAACAGCCCCCTTATTGTTTCCCTTCTTCAGATAAAACTTTCCTATAAAAAATTCATACTCTGCAATTCTTTTTTTTGCTTTCGAGATTTTACAAAGTGCTTTACCAGCATAGGGATTTGTAGGATAAAGTTCAAACAGCAGCCGGAACTGTTCAACCGCTTCCCTGGCAGCTGTCTGATCTCTGTCATACGAAAGTATCTCTTTATAGTGGCACATCCCGGCCATAAATATGCTGTAGGGGACATACTGGTTGCTTGGATGAAGCCGCCTGAAATTATCATAATAATGTGAAGCCTCTATAAGTTCATCCTTGTGATAATGGCAGTCTCCAAGACGAAGTTCTGCAAGCATCGCATAGGGGCTTAAAGGAAATTTCTCCCTCAATTCTTCAAATGCGGGAATAGCATCAAAGTAATTACTGGCATTAAAATAATACATTGCATAAGCAAAGTAATCCTCATCGGTCTTGCCTTTCTTCGGCAGAACAATAGAAGCGCATCCAACAAAAAACAGAATACAGATTATGACAGTTAAAATAGATGATTTTTTCATAATATGGGGGAAATGTCTTAATATTTGATAATCCTTTTCAGAAAGTCCTCATATTTAAAATTTGAAATCATTGTTGTCCAAGAACGAGATTGCCACGCTTCGCTCGCAATGACAATGCAAAGCAAAATCAAACAGTTAATGTCATTGCGAGGGAGATATCCCGCTACTGCGGGAAAGCAATCTCAACCTTGAAATACATGCAAAAACAATATGTTAATACCTTGTTTTGGACATTAATGATTTGAAATAAAAAAACATAAAGTGTATACTGCCACGAGGCATTCATAATTGTCAAGAACAGAAGGAAATGATTCTTTATGAACAGTTTTGTAACAGTACTTCTTGCTGCCGGAAAAGGCACAAGGATGAAATCAGGTCTTGTAAAAGTCCTGCACACAATTGCAGGACTTCCCATGATGGCATATCCTGTCAAAACTGCCAGGGAAGCAGGCTGTGGCAAAATAATTGTTGTAGCAGGCCACCAGAAGCAGATGGTTGAAGATGCCTTTAAAAATGAAGATGTGCTGTTTGCATATCAGGAAGAGCAGTTAGGATCAGGACATGCTGTTAAGGCAGCCGAAGATCATTTAAGGGGATTTGAAGGGGATGTGCTGATTCTATGTGGTGATGTACCCCTTTTAACACCGGGAACTCTAAAGCAGTTTTTGAAATCACATGAAGATAACAAAGCGGTTGTGAGTGTTCTTTCCATACATTCAGATAATCCTTTCGGCTATGGCAGAATCCTGAGGAACAGTGCAGGGGATTTTTCAGGAATAGTTGAAGAAAAAGATGCTTCTGACCCGCAGAAAACCATAAAGGAAATCAACACCGGCATTTATTGCTGCAAAAGTCGGTTTCTCTTCGATGCTTTAAAAAAAATAGGCAACGATAACATGCAGGGTGAGTACTATCTTCCAGACATCGTTTCGATCGGGGTTAAGGAGGGCAGAAAGGTACAGGCTGTTACAACTGATGATTCCAGGGAGGTCAGGGGTATAAACGACCGTACTGATCTTGCTGAGGCTGAGAAGGTAATGAGACAGAGAATACTGGCACGGCATATGAAAAATGGGGTAACAGTAATTGATCCTGATTCAACCTATATCGATGCTGACGTAACGATAGGAAAAGACACGGTTATTTATCCCAATACCATTTTAAGAGGAACTTCAGTTATCGGATCAGGCTGTATTATTGAAATAAACTGCTCTGTTTCAAACTCTGTTATTGGAAATAATGTCCATTTAAAACCCTCATGTGTAATAGACAGGACACAGGCTAAAGACAGAGTCAGCATTGGTCCTTTTGCACATCTTCGTCCCCTGTCTGTAATAGAGGAAGAAGCCAAAGTAGGCAATTTCGTAGAAGTTAAAAAATCCCGTATCGGCAGGGGTTCAAAAGCAAGCCACCTTACATATATCGGAGATGCAACCATAGGCAGGGGGGTAAACATAGGAGCAGGGACAATCACATGTAACTATGATGGAAAAAACAAACACCTGACTGTTATTGAAGATGAGGTTTTTATCGGAAGCAATACATCTCTTGTGGCACCTGTAAACATAGGGGAAAGGGCCTCAGTAGGAGCAGGGTCAACTATTACAAATAATGTTCCTGCAAAAGCTCTCGCTGTCAGCCGCAGCAAACAGCGTAATTACAATAATTATTACAGATCAGACGATAAAAAAGGAAACGATAAATGAAGGGGTATGATTTATGTGCGGAATAATCGGCTATGCCGGGGAGAGAGCCCCCGGGGATCTCCTGTTAGACGGTCTGAAGAAGCTGGAGTACAGGGGATATGATTCTGCAGGAGTTGCTGTCTTTAACAGGGACAAAATTAAAGTATGCCGCTGTGAAGGCAAAATAGCCTGCCTGGAAAAAATCCTTGATAATGAGACTTTTGACGGCGAAGCCGGTATAGGTCATACCCGCTGGGCAACCCACGGCAGACCATCAGAAGCCAATGCCCACCCCCACTTATTCCAGAGTATTGCGGTTGTCCATAACGGCATCATAGAAAATTATATTGAGCTGAGGGATATGCTTAAAGATGAGCATAATACGTTCAGTTCAGAAACTGACAGCGAGGTCCTTTCCCATCTTTTTGTCCGGTTTATAAAAAAAGGCCTGTCATTTGAAGAGGCGGTTTGCAGGGGACTTGAGATGGTGAGAGGTTCCTATGCAATTGCCGTGCTCTATGAAAAAGAACCAGCAAAAATTATCGCAGCACGCAAAGAAAGTCCGTTAATTATAGGGCTTGGTGAGGGTGAAAACTTTGTTGCCTCAGACGTACCCGCCATACTTGGCTATACAAGGAATATGATTTTTCTCAATGACGGGGAGATTGCCGTCCTGGATAAAAACAGAGTTGAGATTAAAACACTTGCCGGCAGCCCTGTTCAGCGTCCCCCCATCCATATTACATGGGATCCGATAATGGCGGAGAAGAGCGGGTATAAGCACTTCATGCTTAAAGAAATTTTCGAGCAGCCCCGCGCAATTATTGATACCTTAAGAGGCCGAATTTCAGAGGAGACAGGCAGTGTATTCTTAGATGGAATTGATTTGAGCACTGAATATATGAAAAAAATCGAGCGGATCTATTTCATAGCCTGCGGCACATCATATTATGCCGGTCTGGTTGGCAAATTCATGCTTGAACACCTGGGCCGCATACCTGTAGAGGTTGATCTGGCATCAGAGTTCAGGTACAGGGACCCACTTGTTAATGAAAAAACCCTTTTGGTGTTGATCTCCCAATCAGGGGAAACAGCAGACACCCTGGCGGCAATGAGGGAAGGAAGGGACAAGGGCGCAAGAACAGTCTGTATATGCAACGTGGTGGAAAGCACCCTGGCGCGCGACTGCGATCATGTTTTGTATACACATGCAGGACCTGAAATTGGTGTTGCATCAACAAAGGCTTTTACAAGCCAGCTTGCCTCAATTTTTCTCATCGCCCTGTCAGTGGGCAGAAAAAGAGGAGTCATTCAGGATGACAGGGCAAAATATCTGATTCAGAAACTTGTAGAGTTGCCGCGTCTTATGGAACAGGCTCTGCAGCTTGAACCTGCAATCAGGGAAATTGCAGAACAATATGCCGATGCAAGGGACTTTCTTTTTCTTGGCCGGGGGATAAATTATCCTATAGCACTTGAAGGGGCGCTGAAGTTAAAGGAAATTTCTTATATACATGCTGAGGGATATCCTGCAGGAGAGATGAAACACGGGCCAATTGCCCTGATAGATGAAGAAATGCCTGTGCTGACTCTTGTCCCGAATGACAGTGTTTATGAAAAAATACTCAGCAATATTGAAGAGGTCAAGGCACGCAAAGGCAAAGTTATAGCCATTGCAACAAAGGGTGATATTGGAATAGAGAAACGGGCTGACCATACGATTTTCATCCCTGAGGTTGACTCAATATTGAGTCCATTTGTCATGGTCATACCTCTCCAGCTTTTCGCATATCATGTGGCAGTATTTAAGGGTACTGACGTTGACCAGCCAAGGAACCTGGCAAAAAGTGTTACAGTTGAATAAATACGGAACATGCAAAATGAAATTACCATATAAATGTTTTTTTTTAATACTGTTATTTATTGTTTTAGTGTCCGGCAATACAGAGGCTGAATGTACTGAAGCATTTGCAGGGTTTACTCTGTATGACATGAAGGGGAAAATTGCTAAAATCCCATGTTCATCACATAAAGTGCTTCTGGTAAATTTCTGGGCAACATGGTGTGCGCCCTGCATGGCAGAAATACCCCAGATCAATGAGCTGTACATTCAGTTTAAAGGCCAGGGGGTTGAAGTTGTCGGAATTTCTCTGGACTCAATAAAACCGCAGAAACTTGATTCTTTTGTCAAATCACTTAATTTAACATATCCTGTTTACCTGGGAAAAGCTCAGGAAATGCAGTCAAAACTTGCGATAATAGCTGTTCCTGCAACACTGATTATTGACAGCAGCGGAAATATTTACCGTAAACTAATTGGATATCATTCAAAAAATGAAATCCTTGCAGTTATAACAGAGCTTCTTAAAATTACAGAAAAAAAAAAGGTTGACCAGTGAAAGTCTATCTTCGACTTCTGAGATATACAAAACCATACATTCGTCATATTGTGGGTTCTGTTTTATGCATGCTGGCTCTTTCAGTAATCTCTTCTGCAATCGCCTTTCTTGTAAAACCCGCTATTGATGATGTTTTTATTAAAAAAGATTTCAGGATGCTTGTTGCAATACCAGTGCTGATAATTATTGCATACCTGGGAAAAGGCATGGCTGACTTTGGCCAGTCTTATTTAATGGGATTTGTTGGCAACAGGATAGTGACCGATCTCAGGGAGGCTGTTTACAGGCACATTCAAAGCCTTTCCATGTCCTTTATTACCAATACATCTACAGGTCTGCTCATGTCCCGCATTTCCAATGATGTCGGCATACTCCAGCGTGCAGTGTCTGATTCTGTAAAGAAGGTGCTGAGAAATTTTTTCCTTGTAATAGGTTTAACCTTTGTAGCTTTTTACCAAAACTGGCAGATGGCCTCTCTGATTTTTCTTGTGCTGCCATTAGTGTCTATTCCAATTGTAAAGTTTGGACGAAAAACCAAAAAATACAGCCGGCGCAGTCAGGAAAGAATGGGTCGTATCAGCACATTCCTTATTGAAACCATATCAGGCAACCAGACCGTTAAAGCGTTTTGCATGGAAGAATATGGGAACAGAAGATTTTTCAAAGAAACCAACAGGCTTTTCAGCATCAACTTAAACACCCTCAAGGTTAGCGCCCTGTCATCGCCCATGATGGAGTTTTTTGGGGGGATTCTTGGTGCTTCAATTGTTTACTATGGAGGACATAGTGTTATACAGGGCACAATGACAACTGGTGAGTTTTTCTCATTTGTTGCAGCAGTTGCAATGCTCTACAGACCAATAAAAGCTCTCAGCAGAGAAAATCTCAAAATTCAGAAAGGCCTTGCTGCGGCAGTCAGGGTTTTTGAGATACTTGATATTGAGCCTGAAATAAAAGAGATGCCCGGCACGATAAAACTCCCGCGCTTAAAGCAATCCATTGAGTTTAAAGAAGTATCTTTTCAGTATGAAGACACCCCTGTTCTGAAAAATGTCAGCTTTCTGGCAGAGGCAGGGGGAATTCTTGCTGTTATCGGAAAAAGCGGTGCCGGAAAAACAACCATCACAAACCTGCTTTTGCGGTTTTATGATGTTGATTCCGGAGGAATTTTTTTAGATGGAATTAACATAAAGGATGTGACCATAAAGTCTTTGAGGGAACAGATTGCTTTTGTTACCCAGGAAACCATTCTGTTTAACGATACAATCCGTAACAATATTGCCTATGGAAGCCTTGATGTGTCGGATGAATATATTATTCAGGCAGCAAAATCAGCATATGCACACGAATTTATACAGTCTATGCCACAGGGATATGAGACAGTCATCGGAGAGAAGGGGGTCAGGCTTTCTGGCGGTCAGCGACAAAGGATTGCAATTGCCCGTGCAATTGTTAAAAATGCCCCTATCCTTATACTTGATGAAGCAACCTCTGCCCTTGACACCCATTCTGAAAAGGAGGTTCAGCGCGCTCTGGAAAACCTTATGAAGGGGCGAACCACAATTCTTATTGCCCATCGCCTTTCAACTGTTCGTAATGCCAACCAGATTATTGTCCTGTCGGATGGAGAAGTCATTGAAAGGGGAACACATGATGATCTTGTAAAGCACAGGGGCATATACAACAGGCTGATTGAAATACAGAGCGGGTATCATAAAAAGAATCTCAATAATACCACATCTTCTCACCAATGAAACCTTCACTTAATCGCCTTAAAAGGTTTGTTGAGTACAGACTGCTTGAGGCCCTTGGTTGTCCTGAAAGAAAGTTTTCACTGAAAAAAACAGGTCTTGGAATTCATAATCAGGTCTTTTATCTTGATATTGACAAAATGATACCTCTCGTATTAAAGGGGATAAAAAAAAGACAGCGGTTTTCAGAACTGCTTAAGTGTTCAGAGCATTTGATGGGAAAAGGTATAAATGTGCCGGAGATTCTACATGCTCAGGAGGATGGGAGGTTATTCAAAAGGCTTGGACTGCATATCATATGCGAAAAACGGATTATGGGAAATACTCTGCAGGCAGGAAATTATTCTAATAAAATTATAGCTGAAGTTTCAAGGGTCTTGTCTCATATGCACAGCTTTAAGCGGGTAACATGGGGTAAAATTGATGAGGCTAAAAGCGACGGCCTGTTTGAATACCTGCACTCAAAGATTAATAAGAAACTACAGAATTGGGGAGAAACAGATACCTTTTTCCCAAAAAAACAGAGTGAAGACATATTCAGGTGGATAAAGCCGTGGAAAAGAAATATAGAAGAGATTAAGACATTCAGCCTTTCCCACTGTGACGCCAATCCCGGCAATTTCATCCTCAGCAATGACAATCAAATTTATCTTCTTGATACAGGCAACATCAGGTACCTTCCCCGTGCAATTGACTATTATACTCTTCAGGTCCAGCTGTGTGAGGACAACAGAGATAAAATAAGGATTTTTGAAGATACATACTTTGAAATAATGAACAGCGACGATATTAAAGAGTTTAAAAAATCACATCTGTTCTTTAAAGTTTATGTGCTTGTCAATTTTGCTTGCATGCTGGCTGAAAGAATTAAACGTGACAACACAGGGGATCCTTTCCACAAACAGCTTCCAGAATATTTGACAAAAGCAAAAAAGGTGATTTTTGAAATTATCAGTTAATCAACCTCTGAACGAAAAGCTCTCTTTTTTATCATTTCGGACAGTGAGAATAATTTTTAATCATATTACCTTTTTGAACATATATGCCAAATAGTTTGACTTTATTTAATATATATGCTAAATAGTAATTTATGATAAAAAGAAACCTTTATGATATTTCATTTTCAGAGCGCTGGGGACGCCAGATGCGGTTTATAACCGGCCCCCGGCAAGTTGGCAAAACCACTCTCGCCCGCCGGAAACTTCAGGCTGAAAAATCGGATAAACTATATTATCTCTGGGATCTTCGCAATGTCCGGCAAAGGTATAAGGAGAATGAGCTTTTTTTCACATCTGACGGAATAAAAACTGAAAAAAAATTATGGGTTTGTTTTGATGAAATCCACAAAATGCCTAAATGGAAAAACATACTTAAAGCTGCCTTTGATGAAACCTCTGATCGATATAATTTTATTGTAACAGGATCGGCAAAACTTAATATTTTAAGACACGCTGGAGACAGTCTCGCAGGCCGTTACTTTACTTTTCATCTGATGCCCCTCACACTGAACGAGGTAAATTCTTTAAAAAATACTGTTTTTAATAATGCATATGATTTTATTCATTATGCAATAGACTCTCGCCCCGCTTCCCAGGAAACACTTAACCAGCTTTTAAAATACAGCGGATTCCCTGAACCTTTTTTACAGCAGTCACAGGCATTTCATAACAAATGGTCAAGGGATTATGCTGACACGGTCATCCATGAGGACATAGGTTCTTTAACAAGAATTATTGACAGAGAATATCTTTTTGATTTGTATAACCTTCTGCCTGAGATGATTGGAAGCCCGACCTCTAATTCATCCCTTGCTTCCCACCTTCAGGTCAGCCCCGCAACCGTAAAAAACTATCTCCGGCGGCTTGAGGATTTTTATCTTGTTTTTTCAATAAGGCCATACTCAAAAAACATAAAGCGCTCACTTTTAAAAACAGGGAAATATTACCTCTATGACTGGTCAAAAATTAAAGACAGAGGCGCACAGTTTGAAAATTATGTGGCCTGTGAACTTAATGCAAGGCTGAGCCTTTGGGGAGAAGAGACAGGAGATGACTTTTTTCTGTGCTATATTCGAAACAAGCAAAAGCAGGAAACCGATTTCCTTGTTGTTAGGAATGCATCACCATGGCTTCTAATAGAGGCAAAACTTAAGGATAGCTCTATTGATCGCCACCATTTTGACACGATAAATGTCCTGAAAGGCATCCCTTTTGTTCAGGTCTGCTTTGAGCCTGATATCATGTCAATGCAGAAAAAAAATGCATACAGGATGTCAGCCAACAGGCTATTCGGATAGGATGGAGGGTTATGAAGAAATTGTTTACAAAAGTCACAGTGAGTGCATTGGGTTTATTCTGTTTATTGGTATTTTCAAGATCAGCCATGGCCGAAAACCCGGTCAATTTTCCAGATGTCGGCTTAAAGGCCGCGGTAGAGAGTGAACTTGGTATTTCTGACCCTACTAACTGGCATAAGCTGAACCTGTGGAACGGTCAGCATATGCCAGTTGTTAAATAAAGTTGCTATTTGATTGAGCAACCTCCATCCAGAGTCATGTTTCGTGCCATTGGCTTGACTGACCTTCCACAGAAATTTATTTCCAGTTGCTTTTGATAATGTTATATTTTTAAACGTTCAGAAATTTGCCTGTGTATCGCTCTAATATTGAGAGCTTTAACACACAAACAAAGGAAAACTTTTAAGCATGCCTCCGAAAAAGCCCCTCGCCGATGACGAAAAGATAAAGCGGTTCTATGAAGAGATCCGCCGCGAACGGATGGAGCGGCAGAAAGGCTACCGCGATAGAGCACTTAGCATTTTGCCCCACGCATGCGCACGGTGCAGCCGTGAGTTTGAGGGCAAAAAGCTGTTGGAGCTTACGGTTCACCACAAAGATCACAACCATGAAAACAACCCGCCGGATGGGAGCAACTGGGAACTGCTGTGCATGTATTGCCACGAGGATGAGCACGCGAGAGAGATTTCGACGCAGAGTGGTATGCCGACTCCCCGGCCGGTGACAAACCCGCAGCGTCATCTTCGGTCTTCAAGCCGTTTGCCGGTCTTGATGACCTTCTGAAGAGAAAAAAGGCGAAAGATGAAAGTTGATCTTTCCGTGGTTGCTACTCCCGAGCTGAAGTAATAAGGGGAGAAAAGTAAATTGCCAGGGGGACGATGTCAACTAATCAACCATTAACAAACATAGAAGTCAAGAGAACGTGCCAAAAAGTTAAATCTGACAAGTACACAGTTAACTTCTGATAATAGTAAATTCAATTTTTCGAGAGTTCTCCACAATTAGAGAAAAATATAAGTGGGGGCAGGCAAAGATGAAACCTGCTAAAGAATCAGAAAATTTGGGTGCTGTCTGTCAGCTCTGAATCAGATCATGATTTGCAGAATGGAGAGGGATGGTGGGAATCGAACCCGACTCCAGGCAGAAATCGTACCCGGCTAACGGGTTTGCAGCCCGCTGGGGGCGCCAGCCCCGCATCCCTCTATTGGCCCATATTATTCAGGACTATTTTTTCTGCCTAAAGTGATTGCTCCAGCCGGACAGATATCCTGGCAATCACCGCAGTTTGTGCAGTTGTTTTCCCCGGGACGTTTTCCAATTGAGCAAACCTCGCGGCATTTGTTACAGTCACTGCAGTTATTCGTTATAAAGTACTTGAAAACAGAAAAACGTTTTACAGCCTCTAATATTCCACCTGTTGGGCAGAGATAACAGCACCAGAAACTGCTGAGAAGAAGGGACAGCAAAATTCCTGCCAGCACAAAAAATGTTCTGACAAGCCACAAAGTATCAGCATGTTCAAAAGTGAGTTTTAAAGAATTCCAGAATTCTCCCGTTCGTATTGGAACAGCCCATCGCGGATTGCAGGGATAAATAAAAAGAATTATGCACGCAGTCAAAACAATATATTTTCCGCCTGAAAGAAAAACATCTGCAAACCCCTTAAATCTATCCTTATAAAATGAATATTTTGTCAGCAGCTCTGAAACCAACCCTGCCGGACAAGCCCAGGAACAAAAACCCCGCCCGAAACATATAGCACTCAGCCCCAGTCCAGCCCATAAAAACAGCCAGAGTTTGCGTCCCGGACACTGCACAACCGGGCAGCTGCTGCAGCTGACATATGGAACAGCAAATGGACAGCGAAATATTCCATAAAATGAAAATTTGCCCAGCACCCCGAAAAACACAAGCTGTGTTATTCTTCTCTTCCAATGAGTTTTTTTTATATCAGCCATCCCTGACACCATACTTTTCAATAAGCTTTTTTCCCTCTTCAGAGAAGGCCGGTATAAATCCTGCTTCTTCAAAATATGTCTGACCCTTTTCCGAGAGGATAAAATTTATATAATCTTCCACCAGTTCTCTGTTTTTGGCCCATTTCATTACTCCAATTGTAAAAGGAACAGGTTTTGGGGGAATGAATTTATCAGGAATTTCCATGATATCAATTTTTCCCCTGAACTGCGGAATACGCGTCAGGCGAAGCTCCACAACAGCCACATCTCCTCTGGAGTTTATGATGTAAGGCATTGCCATCTGAACACAGTCACCCATTAAAACAGCATTTTTTTTCGCTGCCTCCAGAACTCCGGCTTTTTTCAGAATAATCATACTGGCTGCTCCACCCGGCGGAGAGGCACCAGGGGTCAGGACAACCCGCACATCCGGCCTTGCCATATCCTCGATACTGTTAATACCCGCAGGATTGCCTGCAGGTGTTACAAGCACATATTTGGTAAAACAGAGCGGTTTGAAATAAAGCATCTTCCCCACGGCTTTCAATTTTCTGGCAAGTTCAAGCACGCGGGGTGCAAAGACCTCTGTCGTGGCTTTTCCCAGGAGCGACTTACCAAGTGCAGCGGCAAATGCACCGGTATATGCAATTGTGCAGCCTGTCTCCTGCTCATAAAACCTGTTGGCCGGCATAAAGGCTTCAGCCAGACCACCACATGACCAGACCCGCAGAGAAGCATTTTTAAACTTACTGCCTGATGATACTGCCGGGGCAGCAAGCGCTCCGGTTATGGCAAGGCCTGAGGCCCTAATAAACGACCGGCGGCTGATTTTTTTATTTTCCCTGCTCATAAACAGATCTCCTTCCCTGGAATCCCTTCGGCATCCGCACGGCACTGACAACACTTTTTAAATACCGGGAGATAAAGTTCACATCTGTTTTGCAAATCAGTCATATAGTTCTGTGAAGGGAGATCTTCCTTTTTCCAGTTGCCTTCCTGTATAAGCGGCATGGGATTAAACATACCGGCCCCAAGCCTTTTTGCTGTTTCTGCAATCTTTTCGACATGGAAACCGTTTATGCGTGGAACTACCACAGTATTGATTTTTACAAACATATCATGTGATACAGCGGCACTGATACCGGCAAGCTGGTTTTTTATAAGAATACGCGCACCACCCTCCCCTTTTATAATGCGTCCGTTCAGCTTAACCCACGGAGTAATTTTTGAAACTATCTCCGGAAGCACTCCGTTTATTGTCACGCTCAAATGCTTAACTTTCAGTTCCCTGAGCATCTTTATCGAACATGGAAGGTTCAAGCCGTTGGTACACAGACAAAAACCAGCGTCCGGAAAGGCTTCCCTTACAAGCTTAAAGGTTTGAAAAGTTTCCCTGTTGGCAAGGGAATCTCCCGGACCTGCAATTCCTACAATCGAGCAGTTTCCATTCAGCTTAAAAAATTGTCCTGTTTTTTTCAATGCCTGCTGTGGCGTAAGGATTTTATTTGCCACCCCGGGACAGCGCGTCCCTGTTTCAGTGGAAGATATTTTACGGTTGCAGAACCTGCAGTGAATATTGCACAGGGGGGCAACCGGGAGATGCAGCCTGGGAATAAGATAGTGTGCCTCCTCATTCATACAGGGATGGAAAGGTATCTTGTCCTGCCGGACTTTCCTTTTCTGTGGACCGGAAAAATTACTAGAATTTGAGCCCCATTTCAATAAAGAGCATATCTGCATCATCATCCCTCCTGTAAATATTTTCAATAACATCATCGCCCCACACATGCCCGTAATAGGCATTAAAAGAAACATGTTTATTAAAAGTAAAGACCACCATAATATCCAGAACTTCAGCAAGGTCAGCACTGCCAAAAGATGGACGCCCAATGTAGCCAAAAATTTTGCCTGATTCTCTGGTCGGCCCAGCCCCCATATACCACATGTCAGAAGAATCATTCAGGCGGAGAAAATGCATATCAGCTCTTATTAATAATTTTTTGTGTGGCTTCAGGATTAACTGCAGAAAAAAATCCTCATTATTCATAAGGTTATAAAAAGGGGAAAGCGCATATTTTCTTGCAGTGGGGATCAGCTGGTAAAATGTCTCATGATCCCCATCAGATGGGCTTGAATCGCCGGAGGAAACAAAACAGCCCATGCGCAGCCATGGTTTGGCCGGAAGCCTGATAAACTGAAATCCTGCCTCAACATCAAGCGCCCATGCTTTATGCTCAAGCTTTCCCCAGTCACCAAACTGGTACACACCCCACAGGAGGAAATCTGCCACTCCAGGCCCTGTGTCCAGTGTGTTCAACAGATGAAAGCCAAGTGTATGGACCTCAATTTCGCCTTTGTTGAGCCCGGAACCTGCAGGTGTGTTGTCCACTTTGGGTATATCCCTGTCATCATCATAAAAAAAGTAAAAAAGGCGGCTCTCTGTATGGGGAATCAGCTGGTTGTACTTTACGGTCAGAGTTGCTGAAACCAGAGTAATATCATCCATCTGGTGCTGTACATCATTTTCAAAACCACCCTGTGTGGGGTAAGAGGCCATGGCAGTAATATTATATTTTGTTTTGTCCAGAACCAGTTCAACGCCATCAAAGCTCCGGGTAAATGCTGACCAGCCAAAGGGGCCTATCAGGCGCTCGGCAAGCCGGATTTTCTTCAGCCACATAACTTTGGGGTTATTATATTCAACTTCCATAGCATCAATGTATTCAAACCTGCCTGCTTTAAGGCTGATACCGGTTTGCAGAAAATTTTTAAAGCGGATAAAACCCTGTTTTATAAATATATTATAATAATTTTCTTTGCCGCGGTGGGCATAATAGATGGCACCAATGCCAAGAGTGCCTTCTGGTGCCTGTGCAATGGAGTTGTATGGCAGGTTCCACATCCGGGTATGCTGTGCCTGAACAAAAACATCCAGCCTGTCTGTTTCACATCCAATTCCCAGACGGCTTCTTGTGAAATAGTACCCATAGTTATTATTTGTATTGTTTTTGTCAGCAGGATCAAACCAGTTCCAGCCTTCATAGCGTGCTGTCAGTTCTCCGGACAGCCATATTTTCAGATCATCCCCGCTTTGAAATATTACAACCTTTGCTGACAGGGGGGATAACAGCATAAACAGCACTACTGCGAGATTGAAAATTATTTTCAGAACTTTCATTTCAGCCTTATTAAAAACATGTTATGTGGCCATCTCCTTTCCAGGGAAAATATAACCACACACAGTATTTATTTATCAAATTGATAATATCAATATTATCAATACTATTAATTGAAATTATCAATAACTATGAGACCATGACAAAATGGAATGTTAATTTTGATAAAGTCGTAAAAAGTGAAAATTCGATGGCAAAGTAAAAAGCTTCAAATTCAAGGCGCGCAAATCCTGAGGAATGAGGCGTACTTACTGTACGTCGGAATGACGAAGGATGCCGCGCAACGCCGAAGTTGGACTTTTTACGAAGCCATCAATTTTGTTTGGACAGAAAACCAGGGAAAGATTCACATAGCAGTAACAGTGTTCCTGTTTGCCTTGACAGCCTGTTCCACTGCTGTGGTGCTTCCTGCTTCGGCAACCCCGTTTTGTAGTGGAAACCAGTGTGCTTTATCCCACGGATATCAATTTGCTGCTGGATGCCATTCGGTTTAAACATGGAAAAGCGTTTGACACTGCAACTATCCTTAAGTATGTTAACCACACAGCTTATCCTGGCAGAGGAAAGGGCATTTTGATGAGGCTTTATCTTAAAATATATCTTTCAATCGTTGTTATGCTGGTCGTTATATTGGGAATTGATGGATACCTCAGTATTGACCAGGAAGTCAAAACTTTTAATCATGACATGAAAACGGATCTCCTTCTTTTAGGGCATGCACTGTCGGGCATGGTTGAACATACCTGGAAGCAATCGGGCGAAAACAAGACGATCGCGCTAATTAATAATGCCAACAGAAAAGAACATTCGATTAAGATCCGTTGGGTTTGGCTGGACAATTCAGCTACTGCCCCTTATTTGCCTCAAGCTCCCTTAACAATGCTTAACCAGGTCATCAGGGGCAAAGACGTTTCGTTCACAATGAAGGCCAACTGCTGCCCTGTCACAAGCCAGAGTTCATCGACATCATTGTTTCAGATATACGCATGCCCGGACCAAGCGGGATAGAAGTTCTGCGGGACTTGGGAGGCATCAAAGGCTTTCCACCCATGGTCCTGATTACCGCTTTCGGAGATGCCAAAACCCATGTGCTGGCCGAACAATTAGGGGCAGCTGCAATATTCGACAAGCCTTTTGATTTATTTGCAGGGCCTGCACCCCGGCCATTTCTGCCGGGACGCAGGCCCTGGTTTAAAATGATGTGCTTAAAAGCACTAAAAACCTCATCATGCTAAAGCAATAATTTTTCAATAGTTGCCATGATTCCTTTAAAGGCAATCTGCCCGGAAACAGGACAGATGGCTCTCATACTGGTTAAAAAATTTACCGATTTCCAGGAAGTAAATGGACTTTTTTCTCCATAGGAATAAGGTATAAAGATAGTATCTTTACGAATAGAATTCGTTACATAAGCCACAGCCTGAGTCTCTCCATATGGGGACTTTACTTTTATCCGTTCACTACTCTTTACACCAAGAATTTTTGCTGTCTCCATATTAATAATACAAAACTGGTCAGGAGTGACTTCATTCAGCTTTCTAATCCAGTGAGAAGTATGACCCATAATTGCTCTTGAGGGCCGTCCAGTAATAAGATAGAAGGGAAAGTTGTTTTCTGATTGGCTTTTGGTGACAAGAGAAACTTTGAAAGTCCATGTCCTGTTCTTCTGAAAAACAGATGGAATCATTTTGCTTCTGTCATAAGTTATGGTAGTTTGTTCACTTGAAGCTATATCCGGATCAGTATAAAATTGAGGAATAACACTCAGACCATAAGATGTAAATCTGTCCTGTAGCTCCCGTGTCCAAAGCTCAATCTTTCTGCTTTTAGTGGCAAATTGTTTATTTAAAAAGAGGGTGTCCCGTTCCTTAATTGTGCCATTTACTATTTTGACAGGAGCTCTTAAAGAATTATCTTTTTTTGCTGTAAAGTGTTTAACTTTGTATCCTTTTTTACCCCCTGCAATATTTTGAAACAATGCAGGGTCTTTAAGACTATCAGAAAAAATATCTCCCCACCCCATCAGTTTCCCAAGTTCAACCCACCACCATCTGTCAGGTTTGGCCATTCCAGGAGGATCAATGAGCTTTGGCACCCATACAAACCTGCTGTCATCGGATACCGGGGCAAGCCCCCCCGCCTCAATCCAGGTAGCAGCAGGAAGGATATAATCAAAGTAACAGGCACTTATATTTTTAGTAAGTCCGTTATATACGCTGAGCGCAAGTTTGTCCATAAGCCCGCGAAGCCTGGACTGATCCGGCCATTGGGTCATGGGACTGCCGGTTGAGATAAGGGCACGCAGTTTATAGGGATAAACATGGCTTTCTATGGATTCCATCCAGCCCACAGGATTTTTGCTCAGTTCCATTTTTGTTTTGGGAATTTTTTCCTTAGGCAGAGCAAGGCTGCCGGTTGAAATGCCACCATTATTCAGGCAACAATAGCCCATGGCCTTTTCCCCAAAATGACCTGTTATAGCAGCAAGAAAGTAAAAAGCCCGGTGGGTTTGTACAGCGTTGGTATGATGGCTCAAGCCTGCATTGCCTATCATAATAGCTTTTTTAGTATGTGCATAAGTTTCAGCCAAATACTTTATATCCTTTTCTGCAAGCCCGGTTGTTTTAGCACCCCATTCAAGATTATAATCGCCTTTTAGAATTTCTGACCTGAGGTGTTCAAAACCAAGGGTATACTGTTCTACAAATCTTTTATTTATAAGGTTATGGGCAATAATATAGTGAATCAATGAAAGAGCTAAAGCAAGGTCAGTACCTGGCTTTATTGGAAGCCACAGATCTGCTTTTTTTGCTGTTTTTATTTTTCGAGGATCAATTACTATAAACTTGCATTTGTCATTGTTTTTATTCTCTTTCAGATGAGAAAAGGCAACAGGACGCGTTTCTGCAAAATTGCTCCCGATGAAGATATAAAGGTTTGCAGCATAGAAATCATCATCACTGTAAGTCCATGGAGTATGCCGCGTTCCTACTACTGAAATTCCAGCGGGTTTGCCTGCGTAGTTGCAAAACGGTCCTGTTTTTTCATAGTTAGGGGTGCCATAAAGTTTTGCAAAAGCCCTGTTGAGCTTCCGGCCGTCAGAAGCGCTTCGTCCTGAAGCCCAGATACCAAGGGCTTCACCTCCATAGCGCTTTTGAATATCTTTTAGTTTTCCTGCAATTTCATCCAGGGCTTCTTCCCAGCTTATTTTAGAAAATTCAGCACCAGTTCCGCGGAAACTTACTCGTTTAAGGGGATGGGTAAGCCTGTAAGGGCTGTTAATCAGTTCGAGACTGCCAAAAGGCTTAACACATATCCTTCCTTTAGTCACAGGATCATCAGGATTACCTGTTATATGCACAGCTTTTCCATGTTTTATGTGAACAATCATGCTACAGCCGTTCTGACACCACATACAACCAGTTACATATTTTTCAACCTCTTTATCCTTTGGAGCAAATTTTTCAGCAGCAGCATAAGAAAGTACAGGGTATGTACCCATAGCTACAGCAGATTTCACAGCTAATTTCACAAATTCCCTTCGATGCATTGGTTCATTCATTAAATGTCCCCTTTGGTTAAAATAAAATCAGTTTTCATACCAAACAAAAGATGGAAGACAGTGGATTATTGATGCATAGTTCAGTATTTATTGTACAGACAACATACTCATGTTTAAGCAGTCTTTTCCTGTCAGAACACCAGGAGCATCCTGTTTTTTGCAAAGCCAACGGATACAAAATATTAGAAATCGAGCTGTACACGCATTAAGCCGATATTCGAGTCTCCCACACCATCCAGATCTGCCCTGATAAGGTTACACATCATCCGCACGTTCGGGTTAAGGTACCAGTTAACACCAACCGTCATATCGCTTAATTTTCCGGCCCTGATCCTGCTGTCATTAAGATCAAGGCTGGAATATCTGCAGGCAATTTCCCACCCGCCCCAGTCTCTGGTTCTAAAGTTATAGTTTTTCCTGGGGCTAACCCTGCTG
>JAJRXD010000154.1 GCA_024276465.1 Deltaproteobacteria bacterium | reverse complement strand
TGATCCACCTCGTCATGTATATCGTTATCATTCCGACTATTACGCACCCCCAGGCAAAATCAAACTTCATCTCAGGGTTGTACTTCTCTATCAGCACCATTACTATGTGCCCTATGGCTGAAAGCCCGAATATCCACACTAATGATATTGCTGTGTAAAATATTGACTTTACTGTTATTGGTTTTTGTGTCGCCACCTTACTTCCTCCTTTTATTTTATATGCCCGGAATTTGCTGTAGAAAACTGATGCAGGACAAAACCCGGGTTGAAATGATATGAGTTGATTGTGTGTTCCAGTCAGACTGTTATTTTGCAGGTTCAATATTCATGCTGCACAGCTTTTACCACTGAAACATTATTTATGAATTATTCTACCAAGCAATCGGCAAGTTACTGCTGGAAACTCACAGGACAAGTTTTGTTGTGGTTAAAACAGAAAGATTGAATGAAGGATTTAAGGATATCAGGGATAAAAAGATTTGTGCTCCTTTAAACTGATCAATAATGCTGGTCTGAAAACTGTTAAAAAAACTGGAAAAGGATGGATGGAAGGAACCATTGTTCAGGAGCTTGTTTTTTACATGGTGTTCGTTATTGTGAATAATACTGTAATCAACATGCCCGTCGAAAAGCTCATGTACAACAGGACACATCATAAGAAAAAGAAAAGCAAAACTCAGTATGGCATTGGACCAGACTTTACGAGATACCATGCTTGCAATGCACCTGAATAGGGGTTAACCGTTTTTTGAATGGGCTTCTGTCACTCTGCCCGCAGCCTGCTGCGAAGAATATCATTACCATGATTAATTATTATATTTATAACTTTTTGTCAAGTTTTTTGAAACAGCTGGAAATCATTGACAAACATACAAATTCCATGTTAACTGAATCTGAATCCGTATAAGGGATTTTCTTTTTTCAATTAAATTCAAAGGATAATATCAAACAAAGGAGGCATTAGCAATGAAAGACCGGAAATTAATACTGAAAGCTTTGATTTTTACCTTGCTGCTTATTCCATCTTCAGCAGGCATCTCATCAGGCGGTGAGATGGGAGATATTATGAAGCCGATAGTTATTGCAGGAGATGATTTTTTTGAGTGGTTTCCAACAGGTGACTATAACTCCATAGAGAATGAATTTGTCCTGTTTTACAGAATCAGTGGTTATCTTGACAATGATCAGGCCGGAACATGGTTAAGTGGCATAAACGGGCGCATTGTTTCTTATGACGGTGATTTGGTGGGCAATCCCATTTCAAGCATTACCACACCCGGATCAACTATTCAAGCCTGGGCAAAGCCAGCCTTTAATCCTTTTAAAAATCAATTCATGGTATCCTATGTTCAGGGTCAGGAGGAAACAGGATGGGATGTCTTTGCGGCGATTATTGATGCTGAGGGAAACAACTTGTCCGGGAAAATCGACATTTCAATAATTCCCGGTCAGGCCCAGCACCCCTTCATAGTCTTCAATCCTGTAAGAAAAGTTTATTTTATTACCTGGGATGACGGGAATGATATTTTCGGAATAATGTTAAAAGAAGACGGAAGTGTAGATATTGATACATTTGTGGTATGCGATGCCGAGGGTGAGCAGATATTTACGGATATGTCTTTAAACGCCAGGGATGGTTCCTGCCTGATAACCTGGGAGGATTTCAGGCATGTTGCCAACTGGCGGGAGGATGGAGATATTTACGGTACACTTGTTAGTTCCACAGGAGAAATCCTGAAAAAGGATATACCCGTATGTAACGATTACGGCACGGAAAATGCGGGTGACCAGCGACAGCAGCATCAGACATACAACAGTAAAGCGAATAATTTTTTTGTAGTCTGGTGGGATGAACGGCCTACAACACAGGACGGAGGCATTTACGCGAGGATCATAAACGCAGATGGGGAGCCGGCAGGAGAAGACTTTGAACTGGTTGACAACCCAAATCCTCAAATTTTCTGTTCAGTAAGGTATCACGAAAAATCCGATAAAATTTTTGCAGTCTGGGATGACAAACGCGATGCTGATCCAGACTCAGATGATGTAAAAGAACAGGACAGGAAGGATATTTACGCCAGATGGTTTTTGCCCACCGGTGAACCTGATGGCCCTGAGATTCCCATGGAAACACAGGATGGCGAGCAGAGAAATCCAAAGGTGATTTATAATCCTCTCATGGACCGGTTTCTGATATCCTGGAGAAACTATAATATTGAGGAGGAAGGAGGCGGGGGAGAAGCAATTGGGGGAGGACATATTTCCGAGGCCCCTGGCAATGTGGAGGGGATGCTTTACGGGGTTCCTTCTTTCATGACGGCAAGGGTCGTTGATATGGAATCCGGCCTGCCGGTTGAAGATGCTACAGCCACTGTTATTGGCATTGGGACCTTTGACTCGATCAAAACAAATTCCGGGGGCTGGTTTAACATCAGTGAGGATGATCAGAAAAAGGGCTGGTATGTTGTGATAGTCAGCAAAGCTGGTTATGGAACTTTTTTTGATTTTATAAAATATAACGGCAACCCTGTTGACATGACAGTCAGTCTTTCTTCAAAATAGAAAAAGAAGGTATTTGAATTCAATGGATACTGAAGCAATCAAAAGAGTTTTAAGAAACGAAACAGGCATTAACAGTGAAATTATTGCTTTAAAGCAGGCAAAAGAAGAACCCGCAGGAATAAAAAAATACGGCGATATGAACAATATCTGTTATATGTTCGGTGAGGTGCTGGAGGAAGGCAGGACTTTCTATACGACGTTAGAAGACCATGTATGCCTTCTTGGATGTGCAGCTACAGGGCTTGACCCGTCGCTTCAAACAATAAGCGACAAACAACTGCAGGACAGCGAGAGTTTCCATGTTGGCTCCATAAACATTTTCCCAACCGAAGAACTTCAGGCTAAAGCAGAAAAGGAGGCAGATGCCCTTTTCCCGAAATTTCAGGAGGCCTGCAAAGCCATCATAATTGGCCCGTTTGGAAATGTGCCCGAGCCTGATGTTCTGATTATTCTCTGTACCCCTGAACAGGCTCACCTGTTGACAAGAGCTTACTGTTACGCCACTGGAAGTATTGTTAAAGGGTATGCCGGCATGGGTGTGTGCAGAATGATACTTCCATCTGCCTTTATTGACAAGGAGCCCTCATACACTGTTAGCGACAGGGCATGGAGGAGGGCTTTGAATCTTAAACATGACCAGCTTACTCTGGTAACACCGCCTGACAAACTTACCATAATGCTTGAAAATCTGGAATTGTCAAAAAAACAGTAGTGGCAACAGGATCAATTGTTTGTCAATGTGAATGGCAACATCCATGACTTGAAAAGGTCGACTGCAGTGGCTGTTCCATGCTTCGGCCTCTTCAGCCTGACCTTGTTCCCATGCCAATATCCCCGGCAATACCAGACTATCATTCAGCCCTTATTATAACCTTATTATAATAATAACCCAATGAGAAAAGAGTCTGGTCTGCATTTGACTCTTTTTAAGATAAAATGTAATATATTCAGTTATAGTTGTCCAAAAACGAGATTGCCGCGCTTCGCTCGCAATGACAATACAAATCAAAATCAAGAGGTTACTGTCATTGCGAGGAGCGCAGGCGACGAAGCAATCTCAACATTAAAACAGATGCAAAAACAATACATTAATACTGTATTTTGGACACTAATGATATTCAGTTAAAGAAAAATCGAAACTGAGGACCTCAAACTTATGCCACCACGCATCCGTGATATTAATCGGCCCAAAAGCAGCTCATTAAGGCCTTTGCGGGCCATTATCTCCTATATCAGGCCGTACCTGGGCACACTGATTTTGGCCATGTGCTCGCTGTTGCTTGCTTCAGGGGCGTTTTTATCGTTGCCGGTTGCTGTGCGTTATGTAATTGACTTTGGTTTCTCCGCTGAAAATGCTGTTACTGTTGACAGGTATTTCTATTGCTTTCTTGTGGTTGCCCTCATGTTTGGGGTCTTCAGTGCTGCCCGCACCTATTTTGTCAGCTGGCTGGGTGAGCGGGTTGTGGCTGACCTTCGCGACTCAGTATACAAGCACGTGATTCGTATGGACCTGGCCTTTTTCGAAGTCACCAAAACAGGTGAGGTTCTTTCGAGGCTGACAACCGACACCACACTGATTCAATCGATCTCAGGGGTTGGCCTGTCTATAATTCTGCGTTCCTCAATCCAGTTCATAGGTGCACTTGTTCTGCTTGCCATTACCAATGTGCGGCTCATGGGTTACATTGTGGTAATGGTGCCGGCAGTGTTAGTGCCCATTCTTGTGATCGGTCGCTGGGTACGGAGCTTATCCCGGGACACCCAGGACCGCATTGCCGATGCCAGTGGCCTGGCAGGGGAAACCTTAAATGCAATACAAACAGTGCAGGCGTTTACTGCTGAGGATATGGAGAGCCGCCGCTTCGGCGAGATGGTCAGGTTGTGCTTCGAGACTGCTGTACGTCGTGTCAGGGCCCGTGCCCTGTTTTCTGCCGTGGCCACTACTGGTCTGTTCACTGCTTTAATCGTGGTGCTTTGGATTGGTGCACGTGCAGTGCTTGCTGGAGAGATTACAGGAGGTGAACTGGGCCAGTTTGTGCTCTATGCCATGTTCGTAGCCATGTCAGCGGCATCCTTGAGCGAGGTATGGGGTGAACTTCAGAGGGCTGCAGGTGCCATGGAGAGGTTGCTGGAACTGCTTAATGCCGAACCCGTAATTAAAACCCCAGAAAACCCTATTGTACTCCCTGATACCCGCGATGGTCGTATTTGCTTTGAAAAGGTTTCCTTTAACTACCCTTCGCGTCCTGAGACCTTGGCGATGAAAGATTTTGACCTGGAGATTTCACCAGGAGAGAAAATAGCGTTTGTTGGTCCGTCCGGGGCAGGTAAAAGTACGACTTTCCAGTTGTTGCTGCGGTTCTACGACCCCCAGGCGGGTCGAATTTTCGTAGACGGCATAGATATTTCCAGGGCGCGACCCGAAGGGGTGCGAGCCCGTATTGGCATCGTGCCACAGGAGACAGTGATTTTCGGGGCGAGTGCCCGGGAAAATATTCGTTTCGGACGGCCCGGGGCCACAGATGCTGAGATAGAAAATGCAGCCCGGGCAGCAGCTGCGGATCTGTTCATCCAGCAACTCCCGAAGGGTTACGACTCTTTTCTGGGTGAACGGGGCACACGGCTTTCCGGGGGACAAAAACAGCGCATTGCCATTGCGCGTGCGATTCTCAAGGATCCAAGCATACTGTTGTTAGACGAGGCAACCAGTTCCCTGGACGCTGAAAGTGAACGCCTGGTGCAGGAGGCATTAGAGTATCTGGAGAAAGGTCGAACGACGATTGTTATTGCCCATCGCCTGGCTACGGTGCTTAAAGCCGATCGTATTGTTGTTATGGACGAGGGTAGAATTATCGATGTAGGCTGCCATCAGGAGTTAGTCCGCCGTGATCCTCTGTATGCACGATTAGCTGAACTGCAGTTTGGCGAAGTGGCGGAAAAACACTCCTGAAGCAAAAGGCTCAGGAACCAGCGCACCTCATTCTCACCCGGGTTTACTGTGCATGCAACTACTTCCAGCAAATAAGCATGGAAATTGTAGGCAATCCAATGGTATCTAAAGCCCTTTTATCAAATATATGTATGTTGGGAAAACAGTCATCCAGAATTGGCTTTAAATCTTTGTAAAACATGGGCTGTGATCCGATCTTCTTAAATACTTCGTCATAGGCATACAGTTGACCCGTATAATTAATCCAGTCTCCAAAAACAGCAATGTCTGCCAATTCGGCAATATTCCTTATTGAATCCATGGAAGCATAGTTTAAAGTATACCGTTCATAAAGCAGCACAGGGGATTCAGCACTTCGTATCAGAGTTGCCGGTGGAGATTTTGTTATATCCCATAGCTGGGTTTCAAGGTTTATATCCGGATGTTCAGCCTTAAGCTTCTCTATGTTTTCCAGAACAATCCGGTGAGAATCTGTTGTAATTATCGGAAAGTTAATATTGTTCTCTGCCATCTGCTGCAACATGATTCCCGTAAGATTTGCACGCCCTGCGCCTATTTCAAAAAGAGTTTTTACCCCTGTCAGTTCAGCCAGACGTAAAGAAATCCTTGTAACCATTTTCCCGAAAAAAGAATAAAAGGGTGCTTGAGAAAGTTCCTGAAAAATTTTTTTTACTTTGGGGTTATTCCAGTCAAATTTTCCAAGTTCCATCATCTCCACAATCATACGGGTAATCTTTAATTCAGTTCGGAAAGCAGGGGGTACATCTTTCTCCTTAACTTCCTCACCATCTGCTACCAGTTGTGAAATTTTTGCCCAGACTTTCCATTCAGCAAAGTGCTCAATTAAATAATCAACATATTCTTTCTCTAAGTCAGAAAGCCGGTCTTTTATGAAAGTTTCTGTAATCACAGAAATCGATCCTTTAGAAAATGTTTTGGTTAGTTTAAAAGCAGTATAATACTATTATCAGGAATGAGTAGTTGTGGGATACACGCTTTTATCTATTACTTCATCCACATGAAAAATATACGCAGTGCGTTTGGGCCATTTTGCCGGGTTGTCTCCATGGGCTAAACAAGCAGCCCTGTTGATAAAATCCCTTAAAGGACCAGCCTTTTGGATTTCAACCGTGCAGTTTATCTGAAAATGGGTGCCTGGCGGATAATAGTAAATGATAGCAGCTTTTTTGTTATGCTGTACATTCTCCCATGTCTTTTTATAAAACCCTTCAAGGGTTCCAAGCTTTTCAAAATCTATTTTCTTTTTCGATTCTTCTTCAGATAAATAGACATGTTTTAAAGCATGTTTCAGCCCGTCTGCGATATAATCAGGATGAGGAGAATAAAGCCATCCTTCTCCTTCATATCCTTTGTCCATCTCCTCCTTGATTTTCTCCCATCGCCAGTTAAGGAAATTGTCATATTCATTAATAGCCTCTTCCAGAAATTCTTCTTTCGGGTGAAAGCCCACACTCTTAATGGAACCATTAGGGAGTAGATTTTTATCGCAGGTAATAACAGCAGGGTTGTTTCTGGTCAAGCCCAGAAACACCTCCGGGAGCTCTTTTTTAGTACCGTTGACCCTTTCCATATAATCATCTCTTATGCCATAATAAAAGCTGTCCAGAAAATTATTAGTTAATACAGTCATTGGTTTTCTCCTTTCACTCTTGTCCGAAACGGATTTTATGAAAATAAAAATTTAAAATTAAAAAACCCTGCAAACAGGGCACGGCAGTTTTACCGGCAAAAAACAAAATCTGAAGAGGCAGTACCTGGTCCCGAGAGTTTTTTTAATAATTTGCCGGCCTGATTTCAATTTCAAGATTCCTTTTTCAGAACAGCTTTTACTGCCATCCCGATTTTCTCCATGGTATACGGTTTCTTAATGTATGCACAAGCACCTAATCGTATTGCTTCCCTTACCCGATCTGTTTCAGAAAATCCGCTTGCGATTATGGCTTTCTGTCCCGGATGCGTTTCCATAATGCCCCTGTAGGTGTCAAGCCCGTCAATTCCAGGGTCCATTATCATGTCAAGGATCAGAAGATCTGCGCTGCTATCTTTCATGTACTTAACGGCTTCTTCACCGCTGCAAACAGTTTCAACACTGTAGTTTAATTTAATTAATATTTTTGAAGCAATTTCGCGCTGTGATTCCACGTCATCTACAATTAGTATTTTCTCTCCGTTTCCAAAGTATTCTTCTGCCGGAACAGCCATTTCAGCTGCCTGTATCTCTTTCCTGGTTACTGGAAAATAGAGCCTGAATGTTGTTCCCTTCCCCTCTGTGCTTTCTGTAACAATATATCCATTGTGGTCCTTTACTGTTCCCCATA
>JAJRXD010000153.1 GCA_024276465.1 Deltaproteobacteria bacterium | reverse complement strand
TTCAGGGGCTGTTCAGCATCTTGCCGGAATGCAAAGCTCAGATATAATAGTTGCAATCAACAAAGATCCGAAAGCACCGATTTTTCAGGTTGCAGATTTCGGGCTTGTAGGGGACTTGAACAGAATTATTCAGGAGATTATTGAACAGCTGAAGTAATGATAGCAAAGCTGCCAAGCCTGCCCCGATGCCTTTCTTAAGATTATTCCCTGTACAGACTGTGTTGCAATAAGATTTTGATAGCCGCAAATTAATCAAGTTTAATTACCGGGATGCCCTGCTTGCTGAACGGGATCTACTTACCCGCGCTATGCGCGGGGAGCACTACTACTTCATTTTCAATTCTTTTCCCGACGGTTTGTTCAGCTAATGCAAGTTCATACCTGGTTTGAAGGTTCATCCAGAATCTGGAGCTGTTGCCGAAATATCGGCAGAGACGCAATGCTGTTTCCGCGGAAATACCGCGTTTACAATTTAAGATTTGTGTTATGCGTCCTGATGGGACGTGCAGCGCAAGGGCAAGTTTATTGGCTGAAAGTCCGCGAGCAGTCATTTCTCTCTTGAGAACACGTCCAGGATGTATAGGTTTCATGGTATTATCCTTTATGGTAATCAACGATTTCTATTTTATATGCATCGCCATCTTTAAATCGAAAGCATATGCGCCACGGGCCATTAACAGTCATGGCCCATTGACCCGCTCTGTTTCCTGACAGTTTATGCAGTCCAACGCTTTTTAAAGGACTTAAATCCTTTAACGATTCTGCAGCATCAAGTGATGCGAGCAGATCATCCGCAGCATCCACATCAATCCCCTGAAATTTGGATGTTTTGCCTTCTTCATAAAAACGTTGGGATGGTCTGTTGGCCCATGTTTTAATCATTCGGTTATAATACTATGCTTAACGTAGTATTGCAAATGTATTATTGTCATACTTGATGGCGTCGTAAAAAGTCCGATATACGGTGTTGTAGCAATTTTTCAGTTGCTCGACATACTATATATATAGTCTTGCACCTGAAAAATCACTACGCCTTGCATATCGAAATTTTTACTTAGCCATCTGAAACAAATTTGATGACTTTTTACGAAGTTGTCATACTTTGCAAGGTTTATTCATCGGTACTTCGCATTTTCCATCTCTTTGCAACAAGCACCTGTTAACGGGCAATCTTCTTTTTATGCCTGTCTGCGCCCCTAAATCTGAATCATTCCGTCAATCTACAGGAGAAACCAGGGACACAGAGGGCTATGCAGCAGTTAGAGTAATTAACTTCGTTCGGTGTGGTGTAAATAAGAATTGACACTATATGCATAAAATGCTAAATTAATGCATAAGGATAAGGAGGCTGATTATGAGAACAACTTTAGATTTACCGGAAAACTTGTTGGAAGAAGCCATGAAGACTACTCACATTCAAACAAAAACCAAAGTTATTATTACAGCCCTGGAAGAGTTAATAAGAAAGTCGAAAATATCTGGATTAAAGCAATTCAAAGGAAAAGTAGATTTAGACATTGATTTGGATATTGTTAGAGGCCGTAAATGTCGGTATTAGTTGATACTTCTATCTGGGTAGAATATTTCAGAAATGGGAATAACTTAAAAAGACTTGATTTACTGATAGATGAAAATATAGTGGTTACAAATGAATTAATACTTGCGGAATTAATCCCGTTTCTGAAAATTAAAAAACAAAAAATAATTATAGAATTGCTGAATAGTGTTGGTAAACTCCAACTTAACATTAAATGGGATGAGCTTATAGACTATCAGGTGAAATGCTTAAAAAAGGGCATTAACGGAGTTGGGATTCCGGACTTAATAATAGCCCAAAATGCAAAACAAAATGATTGTGAAATATATTCATCAGACAACCATTTCAACTTACTGAAGGACACTATAAACATAAAAATAACAGTTTAGAAATCATGAAGCTGTTCATAATCGTTATTGAAAAAATGTGATATGCTAATTTCTCGGGCCAAAAATTGATGTGCCTACCCTTACAAGTGTTGAACCTTCCTCAATTGCCACTTCAAAATCAGAGGACATTCCCATTGAAAGCTCCTTCAGGCATATGTATTTCAGTTCTGAGGAGGCCAGTTCATCCCTTAATTTTCTCAGTAAAGCAAAAAACGGGCGGGAGTTCTCCGGATTGTCTGACAATGGCGGCATTGTCATGAGGCCCTGAACAGAGAGGTTTGAAAGAGAGGAGATCTCTTTTAAGAGCTGTAATATTTTATTCGGGTCCAGGCCATGCTTGCTGTGCTCGCCGGATACATTGGCCTGAACAAGTATGTCCATGTTTTTGTTATTTTTCCGTGCTTCCCTGTTGAGGCTTTCTGCCAGGTGAAAGCTGTCAACTGAATGAATCATGTCAAAAAGATCAACAGCAAGCTTTGCCTTGTTTGACTGAAGATGACCAATGAAGTGCCATGAAACATCCCTGTTACCAAACCCCGCAATTTTTTTTTGTGCCTCCTGAATATAATTTTCGCCTAAAATACCGACGCCTGCATCCAGAGCTGTTTTTATTTTTTCAGGAGATATTTTTTTTGATACGGCAACAAGGCGAACATCATCAGGGTTTCTTCTACAGCTTATTGAAACCTTTTTGATGCGTTTTTTTACATCCAGTAAATTTTTTACTATGTCCAGATCAGGCATTTTTAATCCTCATGATGCATATTGTAATGAACCCGTAAAAACAGCTTTTTACGAGTTCATCAGATTTGAATTTCGAATACAGAATAAGAAATATCGAATAATGATTTTCCCCTTCGACATTCATTATTGCATGTTCGATATTCTGCGATTCAATGACTTTTTGAAATTTTGTGGTTTCTTCCAACGCAGCCATCAATAATAATACAATAACAGCATGTTGTAAAAAGAAAACAGTTGATAAATTGTTAATGTGGAATTAAAATCCATAAGATGAAAAAACTTCATCTGTTCTTATTCTCAATTTTAATATCAGTTCTTCTCGCTCCCTCTGTTTATGCATACCCTTATTTCTGGACTGTTTATGCGGCAGAGGATGGCCTGCCAAACAGCAATGTCAGAACCATATCAATAGACCCGGGGGGATACATCTGGATTGGAACCCAGGGGGATTATGATGAGCATCAGGGGGCGGTCAGCATTCTTGACCCTATGTATGAATTAGCTGCACCCTATGACACCTCAGACGGTCTTTGCAGCAATATTGTCAAGGGGATTGCTTTTGAACCTGTTCGGGAAGAGAACTATGATGACACTGAGTATGGGGCTGTCTGGTTTGCCACTCAGAACGGCATAAGTATCCTGGACATAAAAGGTGTTTTTACAACCATCACTTCCCGCAACAGTCCGCTTACCGGCAACAGTATCAGAACAATTGTTATTGACAGTGAGAATACCAAGTGGATTTCACTCTGGGGTAATGGCGTCTGCTGTGTCGATTCTGATTTTAACTGGGGAAAGTATACCAGGGCAGATGGATTGTGCAGTAACTACATTATTTCCATAAAAGAAGACGTAAACGGGAACATATGGTTCGGCTCAAAGGACAGGGGAGTCAGCCGTCTTGACCGGGACGGAAACTGGGTTCACTTTTCATCTGCAAACTCCGGGCTTATAGGCAACTGCATTCTGAAAATTGCAGAACAGCCACCAAACAGATTATGGTTTGCAACCCCCGATGGAATAAGTGTTTTTGACGGACAAAACTGGATGTCATATACCTCAAGAAACAGCCCTGTTGGCAATTTAATTCCAACCACAATGGTAATTGACAGATCAGGCAACAAGTGGATAGGGACTGAACGCGGCGGAATTCTTAAAATGGATAACTTCGGCATGTGGACGCATTTTCATAAAGACAACACATCCCTTCCTGACAACATGATAAATTCACTTGTAATTGACAGCATGGATGCTTTGTGGATTGGAACCCCGTCGGGTCTTTGCAGGCTTGGAAATTTTCCTCAGACGCAGCAGCATGTACTGCCTGAACAACAGTTGCAGGAGCCTGCATCATCGAATTTTGGACAGGGAACATATTATCCTTTTGAACACGGACTAATGTGGGAAAACATAGGTGAGGCAGAGGTGAAACCTGAACTTTTGTTTGCGTTGCCGTCATTTTTTCATGGTGGAATGTCCTGGTTTTATGCCAGCTTCTGGGCAGATCAGGACTTCAGCTTTAAGGACTTGAGCTATAGCATCGAGGGGGACAGAAGAGGCAACATGCGGTTGAGACTGAGTGGCAACTTCTCAAGCGCTGACTTTCTTATATGCGGGGGGTCCCAGAGCACTCAGGAGAATGTTACAATTGACAAAAAAAACCAGTATCTTTTTCCTGTGGCATATCCCGATGAACTGGAAGAGTTTTTAATGCCAGGCAGGAAGATACCCAGCAATGACACTGAAATAAAAACAATTTCTCAGTCACTTGTCAGGCCAGACTCACAGGGTGACATGTATAAAACCGTGCGGGACATAGTTTACTCAAAACTTTTACAGCATATGGGGCTGGAGTCCAAAGACATTGGCCTTTTATCTGACAAAGAACCGGGTGAGGAGGATGCTCGGATTGATTCGCCGAAGGATGTCGGGTATCTTCTTAAAAACATGAAAGGGGACTCCCACTCAAAGGCAAGGCTCATATGTTCACTTGCAAGAGCAGAGGGGATTCCGGCAAGAATAGTCATGAGTCTTGCGGGCAGTATCTGGAGTCAGGTCTGGATTTCAGGGATAGGATGGGTTCCTGTTGAAGCCTCTTATCCTGTTTATGACTATGTCAGGCCATTGAGAACATATATGCCAAAGATTTATTCCAGGGCTGAACATGCAATTGCTGCGGTTTCAGGCAGGGATGATGATGTTGGAAGGGTTTTATGGGATTCCAGGATTAAAGCCTATTATGTTAAAAACAGCCCTGAGGAATTAAAGGATTACCGTCAGATGTCCATGGCAAAATTACTTCTGATAAAGATTGTTTCAGCAGGACAAGTGCCTGATAATGCAATGATCCGCATGGCTGAGGATCTGTTTGTGTTTGCCCGTCAAACGCAGGATGAGGTTTTGCTTGTTTTTCAGGACAAGGCAGGCAGACAGGTTAAAACAGAACCTGTCTCATTTGAAGGACTTTCAAATTTTGTAAATATCAAAAACACCTTTTTCTGGAATTTCATACCTCGAAGGACAGGTGACATACTTGTTATTGAAAATCTTGAATGCAGATCAGTGCAGGAAACCATCCAAAGTGTTGAACCAACGGAAGAAGGGCTGCCATTCGGGGAGTTGAATATCCAGTAATTCTCGAAAAATCCCGCTTTGAATGAAATTGCATGGGCCAAAGCACAAAGGGACCAGGCACAGAGGGAAAATAGCCAATAGGCAATGGCCACCAATAAGCCAGAGGAGTTAATCTGTCGGAATTCATCTGAGGAATTAACCTGTAAAGGTTTCATAAAAGGCTTACGCCTTAACTCCGGAAAGGATAATAAAAAGTTTTGACAACAATAAACCAGGCGCAAACTAAAGTTTGCGGCTACCAAAATACTATTGTGACACAATCGTTAATCCTTATTTCACAAAGGATCATCAGCAGAATCATCGTTTTGCGCAGCAGAGCCATGTGGATCGTTTGTGATTGCTTCAATCATACCGGAATATGAGGATTCAACCGGACAGGAAAAAAAATCCTCTGGTTCTGATTCAGGCATTTGAGGAATGGATGATTTGCCGACGGTATCAATATAGGTTTCGGTTCTTTTCAGAATGTCACCCACATTCTGTCCTTTTGGGTTGCCTGTATGTATGTATGCAAATTCAGGAGCCGTAATCTCTTCGGCTAACTTTTCATAGTCTTTATGGCCAATGGAATACTTGTCATAATCCCCAACCGGCAAGCCGTAATCTACTGTTTCCCTTAAACGGATATTGTAGCGGATTACAGTTTCAAAAACATTATCCCCAAAAACTTCCCTGACCTTTTCCAGAACCTGCCTGGAGTACCGGGTTCTGAAGTCGTACATGGTAATAAGCGCACGGGTTTTTATACTGTGGCCAAGCTCACTTTTAAAAAGGATAATGATTTCCAGAAGTTTGGTAACACCCCGCAAAGAAAAAAGACTCATGTCTATGGGAATAATTACCTCACTACAGGCTCGAAGAGCATTGAAACACAGGTGCCCAATGCTTGGAGGGCAGTCAATTATCACATAATCATATGGCTGTTTGAGTGCTCTCACAGCCTGCATAAGTCTGTTTTCCCTGCCCTCTACTTCTGCGAGCTCCTGCTCGATCCCGCTAAGAATTATGCCTGATGGTGCCAGATGGAAATTATCCTTAATATGTACTGTAATTTCATTAATGTCTGCCTGCTCATCCTCCCTTGTTGTCATGACGTGATACATGTTTGTCTCAAAATCAGCATCTATTTTCAAGCCCATAGTGGCATGAGATTGGGGATCACAATCTATAAGCAGAACCTTTTGCCCTTTTAATGACAAAGAAGATGCGAGGTTAATGGACGTAGTTGTCTTTCCACATCCGCCTTTTTGATTAACCACTGCAATAACTTTCATGAAATCACTCCTTTTCCGGTACTTTATTAAAAATCAGTTGGTTTGTTTATATAAAACTTTATATTTATCAAAAGCAAAAATGTTCGTCAAGAAAAAAATACAACATATAGTGTTAATTTTATTTAACTACTATTTGTTGTATGCAGGTCCGGGTTTAATGTGATCTGTTTTGACTTTTATCCGGAAGAACAGGGGATTCTCCTGCATGAATAGAACATACCTCCTATGGCAAAAAGCAAAAAAAATATGCTATATTTTTTCAGGAAAGGCAATGTGTTAACGGCTGTTGCCCGAAGCCCGAAGCCCGAAGCCCGTAACCCGTAACCCGTAACCCGTATAACCCGGACACTGTGAAAAGACCTTTACCTCCCATTGTCATATCTTTTTGTCTTGGCCTGATTACGACACACCATGCTGCAATTCCATATTCTTTTATAATTGTTTTTTTTACAGCAGCATTTTTTGCTTTTATTTTTGCACTGATTCTGAAGAAATGGCTTTTTGCAACATTAGTATCGTTTCTGATTTTCTGGATACTTGGTGTAATCTACCTTTGTCCGTATGCATTTCCACAGCACTGCCAATCCCATATTATAAATTTTGCCGGCAACAGGCGTGTAAATGTAGAAGGTGTTATAGACAGCAATCCTGTTGTATCGCTAAGTAACACTCGCCTGTTTGTCAGGACAACGCATATCCATTCAAGGCACGGCTCATTTTCCGTAACCGGCAGGCTGATGGTTACCATAAAGGAACCACTGAAAACATTTCGCTATGGTGATAGAATAAGATTTTTCTGTTACCTCAAAAAGCCTGTAAACTTCAATAATCCAGGCTGTTTTGATTACGTGAGATACCTGGCCTACAAGACGGTTTTTGTTACTGCCTTTCTTCCTGACAGCAGGGGAATTATCAAAATACGGGAGGGAGAGGGCAGCAAATTTTTTCTGTGGATGGAAAGATACAGGGAAAGAGTCAGGACTGTTATTGAACAGAACCTTTCATCACCCTCAAAAGATCTTTTAAAAGCATTAATCCTTGGTGAGAAAGGAACAATACCTGATCACATTAAGGATAATTTTGCAAAACTTGGAATTGCACATCTCCTTGCCATATCAGGTCTCCACATCGGAATTATAACCTTTGTTTCCTGTGTCTTTTTTATGGCTTTTCTGAAGCTTTATAACAGGGTTTTACTGTATGTTGATGCATGGAAACTGTCTGTAATCCTTTCGGTAATCCCCGTACTTTTTTATTGTTTTATTGCAGGGTTTCAGGTCCCAACCCTCAGGGCATTTATTATGGTTCTGTCCTACATGGCAGCACTGCTTCTGGGAAGAAGGCAGGACCTGCTCAGCACGCTTTCACTGGCTGCTTTTATTATCCTGATTTTCATGCCGACAGCACTTTTTGATATTTCTTTTCAGCTTTCCTTTGCAGCGGTACTGTCTCTGACACTGTTTATGCCTGTATTGCAACCATTGTTTAATGCCCGGAGCAAGGATTTCCTGTTTGATGAAAGGAACAGAATGCCGTATAAACTGTTTCGAGCTTTTATGGTTTCATTTCTGGCCTCTGCCTTTGCCATTCTGGGAACGGCACCGTTAACAGCCGGCACTTTTCATTGTTTTTCTTTTTTCGGGGTTATTGCCAATATAATATTTGTACCGTTTGTCGGCTTTCTGATTGTCCCGCTGGGGCTTCTGGCAACAATTGTGCTGCCACTCAGCTCCATGCTTGCCCAGGCGTTTTTTAAATGTGCTGAAATGTTAATCAGCGGGCTGCTCGGTGTTACAGGTGTATGGTCAAAAATAAGCTGGGGAGAAGTTAAAACAGTGGTGCCTGCTGTATGGGAAATGTTGTCATATTACGGGCTTTTGTTTAGCCTCCCATTTTTTGTAAAAAGGAAAAGGATTAAATATTTTCTTGCCGGTGCTCTGGGATTTTTAATAATTGAGCTTGCGGTTTCGTTCTGGCAGACACGGGAAGACGGATTGCTGAAAGTGACTTTTATTGATGTTGGCTCAGGCGATGCTGCTATTGTAGAATTTCCCGGCAAAAAAGTAATGCTTATTGATGGTGGGGGCTTCAGGGTGGAAAGTTTTGATGTGGGCAGAGCCGTGATTGCGCCCGTACTTTACAAGCTGGGAATAAAAAAGGTTGATTATGTGGTTTGCAGTCACCCGCATGAAGATCATATTGGAGGGTTGCCATATGTGGTTGAGCACTTTAAAGTTCATGAGCTGTGGAAAAACAGTGAAGGTTCGGACAGCCTGAATTATAAAAGGATGATGATAACAGCGCGAAAAAAAAAGGTTCTGGAAAAAATTTGTTCATGCAGTTCTGAGTCTGTATATATTGAAGGGGTGCGGATAAGGATTTTAAGTCCCCGGGAAGAGGTGCTGCATCCTGAAAAATATTCCGAAACCAACAACAATTCTATTGTTATGGAAATTGCATTTGGCAAAATAAGTTTTCTTTTTACCGGCGATATCCTGAAAGAACAGGAAAACCTGCTTGTGAAAAGCGGTGAGTCCATGACAGCAACGGTTTTAAAAGTGCCCCACCATGGCCGGAGCGGATCAAGCTCAGGGGATTTTGTCAGAATGGTTTCGCCTGAAGTTGCAGTAATCAGCTGCAGGTCGCCTGGTTACAAAAACGTTCCATCCAAAAAAGTTTTGGAGGAATACAGCCGCGCAGGTGCGCAAATTTACAGAACTGACATGCACGGAGCAATAAAAATAGTAACCGATGGAAGGACATTTCATGTTATGACCTTCAAAGGTATGGGGTGAAAGACCTTGGGAATGTGTTTAACTCTGCAATTTCAATTTGATGGCTTCGTAAAAAGTCCAACTTTCCCGGAAAACGGGATATCCTTTCCCGACATTAATCGGGATACAGTAAGTACGACTCATTCCTGGAGGATTTGCGCGCCTTGAATTTGAAGCTTTTTACTTTGCCATCGAACTCAGCTTTTTACGAGCACGTTCATTAATTTCACCAACAAATTATTGACAATTTTATAGTTTTGCTATTAAATCTATTGCAATTAAAAGATCAGAAATAATGTGGGAATTTAATCCAGTTGTTTGAAAAAGATGGAAAGAAATTTTTTTGTTATTTTTTTTATATGGCTGTTTGTCAGCAGCTGCAGCATGGCTCATTATCGAGAGGTTTCACTGCGTGAGATTAAGGAAGCAGAGATTATGCTTCTGAAAGCGCATAAGAATGAAGCGCCTGTGTATGCATCAGAAACATATCTGGAGTCCCAGCTGACCCTCAGGAAAGCAAAGGCGATGATGAACGCCGAGAAATACAGGAATGCAAAATCTCTGGCACAGCAGGCAAAAGAGATAGGCGAGCAGGCAACAGAAAAAAGCCAGGAAGAGCGCATGCGGGTCAAAGCACGGGCTGAGCGATTGCTTTTCAGGGGGGAAGAAATCTGGAGCCGCTATGAAAAAGGAGATGAAAAAGAATATGCTCCTGGGGTGCTGATTGAGATAAAGAAACTTCTGGATGACGGACGCAGGTTTTTAGATGGGAAGCGTTATATGGATGCCCTGGATGCAGCTAAAAAGTCTCATCAGAAGCTTGCTACAGTTCCGGAAGATGTTGAAAAGGGGAAGGTTTTTATGCTTGATGAGGAAAAAAAGAGGAGAATGGGCAGAAAGACCGGGGAAGAGATTATTCAATCTGCGCAGGTAAAGGCATCTCAGATAATTGAAGATGCCCGCAAAAAAGCTCAAAAAATTTTATTAGCGGCTCAGGTCAGCGCAGCCCAGGCACGTCTTGAAGAATTTGAGAGGATTTATCCGACAATCTACAAGGTAAAAAAAGGTGAAACAATTATAGATATTGCAAGAAGAAGAGACATATTCAACGATCAGTTTATGTGGCCGCTTATATATAAGGCAAACAGAGACCAGATACGTGATCCAAAAATTGTATTTCCAGGGCAGGTGCTCACAATTCCACGTGATATTGCTTTTGAAGATATTATCGAAGCAAGAAAACAGGCAAAAGCTCCACCTCCATACATACCTCCATATGATGCCTATAATCCGGAATTTTACAGGAGATATCTTTTAATTGTTCCTGAAAGCATAGGGGCAGAGGAGGCAGGAAGCAACACCAGTCCTGATTAATCTGATTCCAGAACCATCAATCATTTAACTTTCCCCCTAACTGGCCACAGGCTGCGGAAATATCTGACCCTTTACTCCTTCGTATGGGTGCTGTGAAATGCTGTCTGTGCAATTCTGATTGAAACGCTGTTATTGTTTTTTCTTCCGGCATCCTGAAGGCTAATGCTGGATGTTCGTTAAATGGTATGAGGTTTATTTTGCAGGGAATGCCTTTCAGGAGTTTTCCAAGTTCGCGGGCATTATCAGGTGAATCATTAACATTTTTTATTAAAATATATTCAAAAGTAATTCTTTTTCTTGAAGGAATGGAAAAAATTTTTATTGTTTTAATTAAATCTTCTATTGAAAATTTTTTGTTTACAGGCATCAGGAAATTTCTGATTTTGTCATTGGGAGCATTCAGAGACACAGCCATGTTTACAGGCAGATCCTGACCTATCTGTTTTATCCGGGGAATGATGCCGGCTGTGGAAACTGTTATTTTCCTGTGAGAAAAATTAAATCCCCACGGACTCAGAAAAATCTTTATGCTTTTAACAGTATTTTCATAATTTTTCAGGGGTTCGCCCATACCCATAAATACAAGGTTAGGAAGTTTTTCTTTAAAATTATTTTGCCTTAAGGCACAGCTGACCTGGTTTGTGATTTCAGCAACCGAAAGATTCCTTGCAAGGCCTTTTTTCCCTGTCAAGCAGAAACGACATCGCAGGGGGCACCCAATCTGAGTTGAAATGCAAAGTGTAAAGTGGTTTTTTTCAGGAATCAGGACACTTTCAAATCCATAACCATCAGTTGTTTTAAACAGGAACTTCTTTGAACCATCCCTTGAAAATTCTGTTTTTTCAGGGGTTAGACAGCTTATATAAGCAATTTCCCCAAGTTTTTTTCTGATGTCCCCTGATATATTGGTAATATCGTCTATATTTGCAATGTTTTTCTGAAAAATCCACTGGGAAATCTGTTTTGCCCTGTAATTTTCAAGGTTTAATTTTGCAACTATCGTCTGAAGTTCATTAAAAGAGATGCTTTTTAAATCAATTTTCATTGTTTTTTATATTTTTGCCTCTGTGTGATTTTTCGTATTGTCAGCAACAAACCGGGAAAAGATTTATCAGCCTTTTTTTAATCCCCACACTGAAAAGATTATGCTTGAGTTTACAATAAAATTATCAGAAAAGGCAACCTGACAATTTTTTTTATTGACAAAAATGGATATAAGGATTATACATCATTTTCTTTTGAATTATCGTATTTTGACAGAACAGTAAAAAGCTTCAAATTAGGGGCGTACAAATCCTCCCGGAATAAATCGTACTAAAACTATGTTGTACCGATTAATATCGGGAAAGGATGCAGCACAACTGCGGAGCTGGATTTTGTACGAAGCCATTAACTTTGTTTGAACATTATCAATAAGGGAACAGAATTATATGGATACAACTTTTAAAAAAAATCTTCTTAGTATGCGTGAGGGTCTTTTAAGAGGAATTGATGAAAACATAAAAAAGGGCAGTTCCTCTGACAGAGATGTTGGGGATTTTTATGATGCTGCTGACATTGAAAAAGACAGGCAAATGATGCATATGTTAGGTGAAAGGGAACAGACTAAACTGAAAGCCATAGATGCTGCACTTGTAAGAATTGAAGACGGTACCTATGGAGAGTGCGAGGAATGTGGTGAGACTATTAACAAAAAGCGCCTTAAAATTCTGCCCTTTGCCATATATTGTGTTAAATGCCAGTCTGAAATTGAACAAAAGCTGAAACAGAAATCAGAGGAAACAATGGAAGACAGATTACTCTATAAGGATATTTCGATGAAAGACATGGAAACCAATGATTGACTGCTTTGTAAAAAGTCCACCTGTCCCGAGAATATCGGGACAATCTCAGTCATTGCGATGTACAACTAAGCATGACTCATTCCTTCGGTTTTGTGCTCCTTGCATCCGGAGCTTTTTACAAAGCAGTCTAATTATTGACTTTTTACGAGTTTATCAAAGATTAGCCGGGCAAAAAAATATTCTTGCAGTTTTTGAAATGTGTGGTATAACTACAATCAGGGTATTAATTTTTCAATTTTTACCCCCTCTTGATCCCCCTGGACAACCCCTCGCCAGGGGGATTTTTACTTTTCCTCAAACGTAAGGCGACTGACTTCTTCAAGTGTTGTGATGCCTTCAACTGCCTTTGAGAGCCCTTCATCTCTTAATGTCCGCATACCCTGAAGTTTTATGGTCTGCTTTCTGATTTCTGAAACAGAAGCATTTTGCAGTATCAGTTGTCTCAGGTTATCATCAATGATCATTATTTCATAGATTCCGGTTCGTCCCCTGTAACCGCTGTGCCGGCACTGTTTGCAGCCATTACCCTTGAAAAAATCAGGATTTTTCCCGCCATTGAAATTAAAGGTTTTTAAAATTTCGTCAGATGGAGTATGTATGGATTTGCAGTTGGGGCATATTGTCCTGATCAGCCTTTGTGCGATGACGCCGACGGTGGAAGAAGCTACTAAAAAAGGTTCAATGCCTAAATGCAGGAGTCTGGCAAGTGCTCCTGCTGCATCGTTGGTATGAAGGGTGCTGAACACAAGATGTCCCGTAAGGGCAGCCTGGAAAGCAGTTTCGGAAGTTTCCAGGTCTCTCATCTCACCTACCATAATTATATCCGGATCCTGCCTTAGAATAGCCCTCATGCCGCTTGCAAATGTAAGGCCTGCTTTCGGGTTGATTTGAGTCTGCCTGATAAGTTCCATGCGGTATTCCACAGGGTCTTCAACAGTGATAATGTTTTTGTCAATACTGTTGACAGTGTTCAGGGAGGCATACAGAGTAGTTGTCTTGCCGCTTCCTGTAGGACCGGTAACCAGGACAATGCCATAAGGAGAGGTTAATACTTTTCTGAATTTTTCAAGAGTATCCCTGGAAAATCCAAGATCATCAAGGGTTAAAATATTTTTGCTCTGATCCAGAATTCTAATAACGATGTTTTCCCCATAGATGGTTGGAAAGCTCGAGACTCTTAGTTCAATCTCCCTGTTATCCACATTTATCCGGATCCTGCCGTCCTGGGGTATCCTGGTTTCGGATATATCCATATGAGCCATTACTTTAATCCGGGACAGGAGTGCAGCTTGCAGGTGCTTACGGGTATCAATTGCCTCATGTAATATGCCATCGATCCTGTACCTGATTCTGAGATTTTTTTCATCAGGCTCAATATGGATATCACTGACATTATCACGCACTGCACGAAAAATAATGTTGTTAACAAGTCGAATGATTGGAGCCTCTTCTGTCTCATCTCCGGATTTAAAAGCAATCTTTTTGCCGTCTTTCTCCATTTCTTTTACGATGTCGTCAAAAGAACCTGAAGCGCCGTAATAGTGAGAGATTGCATTTTCAATCTGCTTTTCAGTAGCAACTGCAGTTTCTATTTCACATCCTGCTTTTCTGCCTGCTTCATCTATGGCCCGGACATTAAGCGGATCCGCCATGGCAAGAGTGAGGTTATTGCCTATTTTGAAAAGAGGGAAAACCTGGTATGACCGTGCCAGACTTTCCGGGATGAGCCCCAGGACCTTCTGGTCAACAACATAAGTGTCAAGGTTGACATATGGAATGCCGGCCTGATCTCCAATGGCCTCAATAATTGCCTCTTCAGTAACAATGCCCATCTGTACAAGAGTTTTTCCAAAACGTGTCCCCGATTGCTTTTGAAACTCAAGAGCATTGCCAAGCTGTTCCTGTGTGATCAGTCCGGAGTCAACAAGCATTTCCCCTAAAAATTTTCTTTTTGTCACTTTGGCTGCCTTTCTGCAGATCTATATGAATAGTAATCATGTATCTGCAAAATATAATTGATTCTTTGTCTGAGTGTTGCGTGTTTCGGGTTGCATGTTTTTTTAAAACAATGTTTCCACATAACTGCAATTCGTAACCCGTAACACTACTTAGTGCCTGACCGAAAAGTCCTGATTCAGGTTAAAATCTGATCAATAATTTTCTGTAGGAGCGCCTTCAGGCGCGATATTACGCAGCAACAGGTCTGTTTTTCGCGGCTAAAGCCGGCTCCTACATACGCCGCGCTAACAAAAAACAGGGTTTCC
>JAJRXD010000152.1 GCA_024276465.1 Deltaproteobacteria bacterium | reverse complement strand
TTTGCCGATTTCCGGGTTTGCCCCGGCACCCAGGCCCTTTGTCAGGTTCCCCCCTAATTGAATTTTTACAGGTGATTTGCTGTTTTCCAGAGCCTGTCCGTCAGTATTGGCAACAATGAAATCCACGCTGCCAAGCTTTGAGGCTATCATGGTATTTACTGCATTGCAGCCTGCTCCACCTATGCCTATCACCTTAATGGCTGCTCCCTGGTTGTATTGTTGATCAAATTGAAATGTCATGCTCTTTCCTCCTCCATTTGGGTTAATTGTATTGTTTAACCTGGAATTTGCAATCCTGCTGAAACAGGAGACTGCAAAATCCGGGTTTAAAAACAAAAAATATTCAGAATGCTTCCGCAAACCACTGCTTCATTTTTTGTCCGGCTTTCCAAAAGGTTTTTCCTGAAATATTGGAGTTAAAATCGTTCATGTATCCATGTGCCGTAAATAAAATCAATCCAACACCTGTAGAATATGCTGGATTCCTGACATCGTTTATCCCGCTTATGCCATGTGGATGCCCGATTCTGACAGGCAAACCGAGAATCTTTTCAGCTGTTTCAGACATCCCGTTAAGCAGTGCTGAACCACCAGTCAGTACTGCTCCTGCAGAAAGGAATTCCATTAAGCCCGAATCCTTCAGTTCTTTTTGTATTAAGCCTAATGTTTCTTCTACTCTTGCTTCAATAATCTGATACAGGGTGTTTATTGAAAATGTTCTTGTATCCGTTTCGCTTATTCCTGAAACTTCAATGTTTTCATCCTCTACAGTTTCAGAAGGATATATTCTTCCAAAATTCTTTTTTATCTCTTCTGCTGTTGAAATAGGGGTGCGAAGCCCAATTGCAATATCAGAAGTTATATGGTTGCCTCCAACCGGCAAAACAGCACAGTGACGAATACTGCCCTGGCTGAAAATTGAAATGTCAGTTGTGCCACCTCCCATATCAATAAGGACACAGCCTAATTCCTTTTCATCTACTGTAAGAACAGCTTCAGCAGATGCTAACTGCTGAAGAATGATATCCTGAACCTTCAGACCGCTTCTGTTTGTGCATTTAACAATGTTTTGTGCTGAGGCAACATCACCGGTAATTATATAAACGCGTGATTCAAGTCTTACTCCCGACATTCCAATCGGTTGCTTTATCCCATTCTGGTTGTCAACAATAAACTCCTGGGGAAGCATGTGGATTATCTCCTTGTCCATGGGAATTACAAATGACTTTGCGGCATCCATTGCATTGAGCACATCATTTTTTTTAACCTCCTTACTGTTCAGAGGAACTACTCCATTGCTGCTGAAGCCTTTGATATGGCTTCCGGAAATTCCAACTACTGCAGAATTAATATCCACCCCAATCATTGTTTCGACCTCTTCCAGAGCTTTTTTGATTGAGTCTACAGTACTGTCCATGTTGATGATAGTTCCCTTTTTTACGCCATAAGAAGGTTGAGAGCTGACACCGATTATTGCAACGCCGTCCTTGTCGACTTCGCCTACGACCACATTTATTTTAGTGGTGCCAATATCAACTCCTGCGATGGTTTTATGCTTTCTGGCCACGTTAATTCCCTCCGCGTTAAATCAGTTAGTACTTGTCATTTCTTATTTATGTTTATTTTTTTATGTCTTGTTTGTTTTTTATAAAACTTTTGACAGTACATGTATCTGCACAACAATCAAATAACACCGCGATTCAGCATAACATAGGCTTTTTCAACAGACCTCAGATTTACAGCTTTAGCTGAAAGGCCCTTTTCAGCAAGGTCATTCATGATCCTGTCTAAAAGAACTAATTTTTTATCATATGTATTAAAGCCCATGGAGACTGTTATGGGATCCCGGGAATTGACGAAGCTGAGACCAAAGTCTTTATTCATTTTTATTGTTGTGTCAGAACCCCTCAGCATTTTAGTTTTCAGCAAGCTGTCAATTAAGGTAACAGCAGCATCAATTACTTTTGAAGACTCATTGCTGTTTTTTATAATATCTTCCCTGACAAGCCCGGTTAACAGGGGCAGGTTTTGCTCCTGATCCCAGGTTTTTTTGAAAATGTCTCCGTTCCTGTCAACAAGATAAAAACTATCCAACTCAATTACGGCAAGGGGCTCTCTTTCCTCTATCTCTATCTCTATCGTGTCAGGCAGTTTTCTTTTTACAACTGCATTGTATATCCAGGGGTCTGTTTCAAGATTTCTGCTTTTTTTTCTCAGGTCCAGAGTCAGGATGTTATCGCCTGTTTTTATTCCGGTTTGTTTGAGCAGGCTGTTTTTGTTTGTGCGGTTGCAGCCTGTGATGCGAATGCTTTTTATTTTTAAAAAATCAGAATTCAGTATCCAGTAGAAGCCGAGGCTGATTGAAACAAAAAGCAGGAAACACGCTGAGAAAGCAACCCAGAGATATGTGGTTTGCTTATGTTTTTTGGCGCCTGTTTTTTTTCGCTTTACTATTTTATTTTTTTTTCTAAGACAGAATGAAATCATCGGTTTTTGCAGTCTTTGCCATATTTTATTTTATAATTTGTTGCCCCACACAATATATTTTCAACAAGGCTGTTAAAATCAATTCCAGCACGCTTTGCTGCCATGGGCAGGAGGCTTGTCTCGGTCATGCCGGGAATTGTGTTTATTTCCAGGATGTATGGATTGACCCCCCTGCTGCTTAGAATGAAATCCACTCTGGCAACACCACTGCATCCCAGAGCATTAAATGCCTGAACAGCCAGATTTTGAATGCTGTCTGTTTTTTTCCGGTCCACGTCCGGTGATATAATATATTCGGTTTCTCCACTCATGTATTTTGACCTGTAGTCATAGAATCCGCTTTTTGGCCTGATTTCAATTAAGGGCAGTGGCTGTCCGTTTAAAATGCCAACTGTAAGCTCTCTGCCATGGATGAATTCTTCTATAATAATTTCTCCGTTGTTTTGGAGAGCCTTTTTAATGCCCTCTGTTACATGCTCCTGTTTTTCAATAATGCTTATTCCTATTGTCGAGCCTTCTTCGGATGGTTTTATTATAAAGGGCAGGGGAATTGTTATCTGGTTTTGCAGCTGACTCACCTCGTCCTCATTTACATGGAAAGACTGAAAAGCAGGAGTGGGCAGGCCATGGTAAGAAAATATCTTTTTTGAGGCAGCTTTGTTCATTGCTAATGCACTTGCCAAAACAGAAGAACCGGTATAGGGTATTCCTGAAATTTCCAGAAGCCCCTGAATTGTTCCGTCCTCGCCAAGTGTCCCGTGCAATGCAATAAAAGCAACGTCAATATTGTTTTTCTGAAGGCTGCCGGCTGTGTTGCTGTTAACATCAACAGGAACTGCGCTATAGCCTCTTTCATGAAGAGCATTAATAACAGCTTCCCCCGTCCTTAAGGATATTTTCCTCTCTGAAGACATCCCTCCCATTAGAACCCCTATTCTTTTTTTTCTGAAATCTCCCCTTATATCTTCAGATCTTTTATTATTCATGATCTCCTGATCTGCAAATCGTGATTCATGGTACCCTGTGCCAGGGTTACCCCAGTTTATTCATAATGTTTTCGCCTGACTGCCAAATGTCCCCTGCACCTAAAGTAAGAAAAATGTCACCTTCCTTCAGGTGTTTTAACAGGTGTTGCTCTGCAGCTTTCAGGTCTGATATAAACGCTACATCCTTGTGACCGTACTGCCTCAGGCCATTGTAAAAGCGGTTAGAATTTATGCCTTCAATCGGTGCTTCGCCTGCCGGATAGATCTCTGTAACAATGAGAACGTCAGCATCATAAAAGGCTGTCATGAAATCTTCAAAAAGATCTCTTGTTCTGCTGTAACGGTGCGGCTGGAAAAGAACCACAATCCGTTTCGGGAAGATTTCTTTTACAGCCCTTAGAGTCATTTTTATTTCTGTGGGGTGGTGGGCGTAATCGTCAATCCAGGAGATGCCGTGCTTACTGGCTCTAAGCTGAAAACGTCTCTGTATTCCTTTAAATTCCAGCAATGCATTTTTGATGACCTTAAAGTCCAGATTAAGTTCCAGCCCGACTCCGATTGCAGCAAGTGCGTTATATACATTATGAATTCCGGGCAGATGCAAGCTCACGGCACCCATTTTGTTTTCATGGTAAAACACATTAAACTTTGTTTTAAACCCTTCAAAGATTATGTCCCTGGCCTGCAGATCGGCCTGTGCGGCACAACCATAGGTCATAATTCTTTTCTCCATCTTTGGGATGATGCTCTGGATGTTCTCATCATCCAGGCAGATAATTGACAGTCCGTAAAAAGGAACTTTGTTTAAAAATTCAAGGAATGTCTCCTTGATTTTTTCCATGTCATGGTAGAAATCCATATGTTCACAATCAATGTTTGTGACAACCGCAATGGTTGGTGGAAGTTTGAGAAAAGAGCCGTCGCTTTCATCTGCCTCGGCCACCAGAAATTCCCCTGATCCTAAAAAGGCGCTGGAGTTGGTTTTGTTCAGTTTTCCGCCTATGACTACAGTTGGATCAATGTTGCCATGTTCAAGTACTGCTGCAACAAGAGATGTTGTGGTTGTCTTTCCATGCGCCCCTGCAACTGCAATCCCGTATTTCAGCCTCATCAGTTCTGCAAGCATCTCGGCCCGGGGAATAACAGGAATGTTTTTCTCCCTGGCATAAAGAACTTCAGGATTGTTCTGTTTTATTGCAGAAGATACAACAACGACATCAACATCCGTAATAAACTTTTTGTCATGGCCATAGTTGACAGAAGCACCGATAGAGGAAAGATGCTCGGTAATCTCCGCTTTTTTCATGTCAGAGCCGCTTACACGGTATCCAAGATTTAAGAGCAGTTCAGCGATACCGCTCATGCCGATACCGCCAATTCCAACAAAATGAATATGATGATTTTTTTTATACATGTTGCTTATGCCCTTTGAGCTGCCATACGGCAGCATTCATCCACAATTGTTTTTGATGCTTCCGGCATGGAAAGTGTTTTTGCCCGGGTTTCCATTTTTTGTAATTTATCCCTGTCCTTTTCCAGATCCTTAATTGCTGTTGCCAGAGTTTTTCCGTTTAAGTCTCTTGAATTAATCATTAATGCAGCCCCCCTGTCCACAAACGCCTCTGCATTTTTTGCCTGATGATCGGCAGCTGCAAAAGGGTAGGGGATCAGAACTGAGGCTTTTGAGCACAGGGCCAGTTCTGCAAGGGTGGAAGCTCCTGCTCTTGAAATAACAATATGGGCCTGGTTATAACATGAGAACATATCATCTATAAAGGCAGATACCTGTGCGCTGAAACCCGACTTGTTGTAATTTTCTTTCAACATATTAATTTCCGACTGGCCTGTCTGGTGAATAAATCTTATTCTGTCTTCAAATCCGGCTAAAAAAGGGAGTGCTGCCATAACAGCATGATTGATTTCCCTGGCTCCCTGGCTTCCCCCAAGAATAAATATGCAGAAGGGCTTCTCCTTTCCTGGCGAAGGTTTTTTTTTAAGCTGGTTTCTGACCGGCATGCCGCTCAGAAGTGTTTTGTGTTTTTGAAAAAAAATTCTGCTTTCTTCATAAGAAATAAAAACCCTGTCTGCCAACCTGCCAAGTATCCTGTTGCTCAAGCCTGGAATGCTGTTTTGTTCATGAATCACAGTGCGTATTCCCAGAGCAGAACCTGCCACAACAGCAGGAAAAGAGATATATCCTCCAAGCCCTATAACTGTCTCAGTATGAAACCTTTTCAAATAGTAAGCAGCCTTAAGAAGTGAAACAGGTATTGAAAAGACAGAACATATTTTTTTAAAAATACTTTTTCCTTTAAACCCCCTGACAGGTATGGTCTTTAAAGGAAATTTGAGTTTTGGCAATATGCGTGACTCGATACCGTTTTTATGACCTAAAAATATAATGTTATTATCAGGGCTTCTCTTTTGAAACTCCTGAGCAATGGCTATGCCCGGGAAAAGATGTCCCCCTGTTCCACCGCCTGCAATCATAATATTCATCTTCTTGTCTTATAATCACATTGTGAAGAAATGCTCAGCAGAATTCCGACCCCCATCATGTTAATTAACAGTGATGTTCCACCATAACTGACAAAGGGAAGGGGCGTTCCTTTTGTCGGGAGCAGCCCCATTACAACGGCCATGTTCATGACTGTCTGAAGGCCTGTCAGAAAAACAATGCCCAGTGCAAGATATGTCCCGAACAGGTCATGTGCATGAATTGATATTTTTATTCCGCAAATAACAAATATTAAAAAAATTGCTATAACAAGCAGGACTCCCAGGAACCCCAGTTCTTCCCCGATTACAGACAGGATGAAGTCAGTGTGAGGCTCAGGAAGATAAAAAAGCTTTTGAGTGCCTTTGCCTAATCCCGTGCCAAAGAATCCTCCAGCCCCGAAAGCAAGAAATGACTGGACGATCTGGAAACCTGTGCCCGTGGCATTTTCCCAGGGATTTAAAAAAGAGGAAAGTCTTTCAACCCTGTAGCCTCTGCAGAGAATCAGCAGTGCAGCGGATGCTGAGGCAATGCCGGCAAGTGCGGAAAGGAATTTTTTTGGAGTTCCTGCAACAAAAAGCATAATAAATAATAGAGTAATCAGCATCATTGCTGTTCCAAAATCCGGTTGGGCAACAATAAGCAGGAATACCGGGACAACAAAAATAAGATGGGGTAATATGCCTATGGAGAAATGTTTTATGCCCCCATGTTCTTTTTTTGAGAGCGAGTATGATAAAACCACTATTACAGCAAGTTTTGCAAGCTCTGCCGGCTGAAATGACAGAGGTCCAAGCCTAAACCACCGTACTGCGCCGCCAACCTTTGTGCCGATTCCAGGTATAAGTACGACTGTCAGCAGCCCGATGTTTAACAGCCAGAAGGGGTAGGCAAGTTTTTTTAAAAAAGGGTAGGGTATTCTCATCATAAGAAACATGCAGATGATGCCACATACCCCGAACAGCAGCTGCTTTTTCAGAAAGTAGGCACTATCATGAAATTTCTGGGCTGCAAAGATTGAGCTGGAACTGTAAATCATGATTAATCCCAGGCCGATAAGGAAAATGGGTATAAATATCAAAGTGTTGTGTATTATGCTTTTGCTGTGCATGCGTTTAGGTCAATCCTTTTAAATTTTTAACCAGGCTTTTAAAGTGTTCTCCACGATCTTCATAGTTTTTAAACATGTCAAAACTGGAACATGCAGGTGAAAAAAGAACCTTGTCTCCACTAACTGCCCTGCAAAAAGATTCTTTTACTGCTCTGTCAAGAGACTCAGCAGTAAATGTGGGAACTTCAGACCCAAGCTCTTCCGCCATTCTTTTTTTTGCCTCACCGATCAAAATAAGCGCCTTAACCTTTTTTTTGATAATTTTCTTTAGCGGCAGATAACTTCCGCCTTTATCTTTTCCACCTGCGATTAAAATTACAGATGGATTCAGGCTTTCCAGAGACTTGATGCATGCCCCGACGTTAGTTCCTTTTGAATCATTAAAAAAACTGATGCCGTTGATCTCATCCGTGAATTCCATGCGGTGGGGCAATCCAGTAAAGGTAAGAAGCGCTTTTTGGATTTTGTTTTCAGGCAGTTTGCACAGAAGCCCAACAGAAACTGCTGCAAGCATGTTTTCCCTGTTGTGATCACCTTTTAGCAGGACATCCATTACGGAAACCGATTTTTTTTCATTATGGCCTCTGCAGAATTGCAGTTTGCCATTATAATATGCGCCCCTTCCCAAATAATTCTTTGTGCTGAAGAAGAAAAGTTCGGAATTTATTTTCCTGGCTATCTCTTTTACATGAGCGTCATCAAAATTAAGAACAGCGATATCTGTTTCATTCTGATTCAGAAAGATCCTTGTTTTTGCGGACATGTAATCGTCAAATGACGGATAGCGGTCCAGATGGTCTTCAGTCACATTCAGCAGAACACTTATATGAGGCCTGAAATCCTTAATGCACTCAAGCTGAAAGCTGCTGATCTCTGCAATAACATATTCGGCCTTCCGCCCGCTGGAAACATATTCTATGAGCGGGGTTCCGATATTTCCGCCAACAAAAACGTCCCTTTCTGCAACCTTGAAGATGTGTGCTAAAAGTGATGTTGTTGTTGTTTTGCCATTTGTTCCTGTAACAGCAATAAGAGGGGCGTTTAAAAATTTATATGCAAGTTCTATTTCGCTTATAACTTCAACACCCCGTGCCTGAGCCTCAATGATCGGTCGAATGATTAAAGGAACACCCGGGCTCAGAACTATGAGGTCCTGATTTACAAATGTCTCTATTTTGTGCTCCCCGGCTTCAATTGAGGCGAGCCTGTTTGAAAGATCCCCGGGAACAGTTATTTTTTTCCGGCAATCAGTGAGTGTAACCCGTGCTCCCTGATTTAATAAAAACTGTGTTGTGGAAATCCCTGTTTTTCCGCAACCTACTACCAGAACTTTTTTCTCTCCAAGCTCCATGTTTTTACCTCAGTTTAAGGGTGCTTATTGCAATAAGGGCAAGAATGACCCCTATGATCCAGAACCTTACAATTATTTTTGGCTCAGCCCAGCCTTTCAGCTCAAAATGATGATGAAGCGGAGCCATATTAAAGATTCTTTTCCCTCTTGTTTTGAATGATGCAACCTGGAAAATTACTGAAAGGCATTCAATGACAAACATGCCTCCTACAATTGCCAGAAGGATTTCGTGCTTTGTAATTACTGCAATTGTTCCAAGCGATCCGCCAAGTGCCAGTGAGCCTGTATCACCCATAAATACCTCTGCAGGATGAGTGTTATACCAGAGAAATCCCATGCCTGCACCTAACACAGCGCCACAGAACACGGTAAGCTCACCAGTGCCGCTGACATAGGATATCTTCAGATAGTCTGAAAGACCGGAGTGGCCTGTTATGTAGGAGAAAAGAAGATAGGTTGCCGTGACAATGAGAACAAGACCGATGGCCAGGCCGTCCAGGCCATCGGTGAGGTTTACGGCATCTGAAGCCCCTACAATGACCAGTATGGCAAAGGGTATATAAAATGCACCGAAGTCAGGAACTATTTTTTTAAAAAAAGGTACGCTAAGACGGGTATCAAAATCAGGATGAATATAAAGAGATAATGCAATAGCTGAAGCAACAATGACCTGAAGGCAGAGTTTTTTCTTTACACTCAGCCCTTTGCTGTTGCCCTTTGTTATCTTTGCCCTGTCGTCAATAAAACCGATGGCTCCCATGCCGGCCAATGAAAAAAGCACAGTCCATACATAAGTGTTTGTGATATCCGCCCACATGCAGGTGGAAACAATAACAGAGAAAAGTATCAGGATGCCACCGGCAGTCGGTGTTCCTTCCTTTTTGAGATGGGTCGCCGGGCCGTCTTCTCTTACATACTGTTTAAACCTCAGTTCCTTCAGCTTCTTTATGAAAAGCGGTCCAAGAAGGAGCGTTAAAAGCAGGGCTGTTACAGTCGCATATATTGTTCTGAAAGTAATGTATTTGAATACATTAAAGAAAATAAAATATTTATGCAGTGGATAGAGCAAATGATACAGCATTGACTTTCCTGTTGCTTATATTGTTTAAGAATTATTCCTTAACCTGAGCTGTTTTTCAGATAAAGACAGTCAGTGAAATCATGTTTTTTTAGAATCGCTCAATTTGGGTTTAAGTAACTCAATAATTTTTTCCATTTCCATTTTTCTGGAGCCTTTAAGCAGTATTGAGTCACCATCAACCATTTTATTTTTAAGAATATCTGCAATATTTTTCAGGTTGTCACAGACAGTAATATTTTTGCTGTTCATTCCCCCTGATACAGCCCCTTTCCTGACAAAAGAGGAGAAATCTCCTATGAGAAAAAGGTGATCGATATTAAGGCCGGCTGCTTTTTCGCCTATCTGTGTATGGAATTTAATGGACTGGGGGCCAAGTTCAAGCATGTCACCTAAAACAGCAATCTTGTGATTGCCGGTTGTAATTGAAGATAAGGCAGACAGCGATGCCTGCATTGAAACAGGGTTGGCATTGTATGCATCATTTATAATTTGTACGCCCCCAAGATTTATGGTCTCCATCCTGCCTGGTATGCCGGTAAATGATTCAAGCCCTTTTCTTATCTCCTCTGTGCCTGAACCTATCGTGTGAGCAATTGCTGCAGCAGCAAGAGCATTGCTCAGGAACTGTTTGCCCAGAGATTTCAGACGAACTGTGGTCTTTTCTCCCATTACATTAAGGTCGAATTCAGCACCGCAACAGTTGTAACTGCGTATATTCAAGGCGTGAATATCCCCTTTTTCAACGCCAAAAGAAACTATTTCAGCATGTGTTCTTTCTGCAAGAGATGCTGCTCTGAAATCATCCTTATTGATTATGGCAATATCACTGCTTTCAAGACGTTCAAAAAGCTCTGCCTTTGCTTCTGCAACATCCTCAAGTGTAGTCAGTGTTTCAAGGTGGCATGGGCCGATGTTTGTAATAAGGCCTATTTGCGGTTTGCAGATTTCCGTGAGCCTTCCTATTTCTCCCTTTTCACTCATTCCCATCTCAAGAACTGCAACTTTCATGGTTGCGTTCAGCTGAAAAAGCGACAGAGGCAGTCCTATAAGATTGTTCCAGTTTCCAGGATTTTTTATGGCAGCTGTTTTTTCTGAAATTATGTTCCAGAGCAGCTCTTTTGTTGTTGTTTTGCCGTTACTTCCTGTGATTGCCACAATTGTTGCTGAAAATTTATCCCTCCACCAGCGGGCAATATCCCCGAGAGCCTTTAAAGGCTCTTCAACTTCAATCAGAATTTTGTCCTGCAGTACATTTTTCAGTCTTTGAATAACAGGGTTTCCTTTCCGGAGCAATGATGCAGTTGCTCCCTGGTTGAACGCTGCATCTATGAAGATGTGACCATCGCATTTTTCTCCTTTTAAAGGTATGAAAAGGCTGCCTGCAGAGATCCTGCGCGAGTCAATAGATACATTGTCTATGATTTTTTCAGGGCTTCCTGTAAGAAGATTTCCCTGTGTTGCTTTTATGATTTCGGAAATTGTTAATTTCATGAATTTAATAAGCAGTTAATTGTCTATAATATCTAAGATCTTTGTGTATGCTAATTAGTGTCTGAACGAAAACCCTGTTTTTTGTTAGTGCGGCGTATGTAGGAGTCGGCTTTAGCCGCGAAAAACAGAACTGATAAAAGCGCCTGAAGGCGCTCCTACAGAAAATTATTGATCAGATTTTAATCTGAATCAGGAGCGGTTTCAGCCGCGATATAATTGCGCCTGAATATGTTCCTGCATACTGTTTAATGCCCGCCGTACCTCTTCTCTGTCATCAAAGTGTATTATCCCATCGCCTGTCTGCTGGTATGTTTCATGACCCTTGCCGGCGATCAGCACTACATCACCGGGTTGAGCCAGTGATATTGCTTTTTGAATTGCAGTCCTTCTGTCTTTAATGACAAAATATCGCTGTCCCGTGTTATGTGTGTCTGAATTGTTTTCAGCTTTTGTAAATCCTCTTTCCACAACCCCTTTTTCTATTTCCCTGATAATTTTTCCAGGGTCTTCGCTGCGGGGGTTGTCTGATGTGAGTATGACAACAGAACTGTAATCTGCCGCAACTCTGCCCATTACAGGTCTTTTTCCCTGATCGCGGTCGCCGCCGCATCCAAATACAGTAAGGATTTTCCGGGCTGAAACTTTTTTCAGTGTTTTAAGAACATTCTCCAGAGCGTCTCCAGTGTGAGCATAATCTACAAAAATAAAGATCTCTTTATTGTTTTCAATACGTTCCATTCTGCCCGGAATGCCGGTTGTCTTTTCAATCCCCTGTATGATTTTTTTTGTGGAAATATTTAAATGCATTGATGCTGCAATGGCCGCAAGTATGTTGTAAAGGTTAAATGTACCGGTCAGCAATGATTTGATACTGAATGTCTGGTCTTTTGTGACAATATCTGCCTGAATCCCGCTGGCAGAAAACAGTGTGTTTTCAGCGTGAACATCTCCGTTTTTGAGCCCGTAACTTATGGTTTTACATGGTATTCTTTCAAGCAGCAGCCTGCCCATGGGATCGTCAAGATTGATAACAGCTGCCCTGTTTTTTTTTGATGATTTCCTTAATATCTCTGTAAAGAATCTTTCTTTGCTGAGGTAATATTCATCCATTGTTCCATGGTAGTCCAGGTGTTCAGGTGTCAGGTTTGTAAATATGGCTGTGTTAAAATGGCAGTTTTCAACCCTGTGCTGGTTCAGGCCGTGGGATGAAACTTCCATTACAGCATATTTTGTGTCAGCGTCCGCCATTTCCCTGAATATTTTCTGCAGGGTCACTGGATCAGGGGTTGTGTTTTCAGCCTTCTGTTTATGTGATTTATACCTGTACTCAATTGTACTCAGAATGCCTGGAGAATGTCCTGCTTCATTTAAAATTGATTCCAGGAGAAAAGCAGTGGTGGTCTTGCCGTTTGTTCCTGTAATGCCAATAAGTGTCATGGTTTTTGTCGGATGACAGTAAAACTCTGCTGCAAGCTCTGAAACAGCAGTGCGGGAGTCAGGCACTATTATGGTTGCTGCCCCCGGCCTTTTAAAGGGTTTTTGCGTTACAAACGCTCTGACCCCGGCGTTATAAGCTTTTTCTAAAAAATCATGCCCATCACTTTTCAATCCCGGAATTGCAATAAAGAGGCTGTTCGGGCCTGTTTTTTTTGAATGGATTTCAATTGAAGAAATATCCATCTCCTCATCTCCGCTGAACTGCACCTCCCCCAGTGCATTGAGAAGCCTTGACAGCTTCATCCGCGTTGTCCGTTTTCCGGAAAAATTATTTTTGTTTCCTTCCACCCTGAATGTAATTTTTCCGGAGGTGCATCAGGGGGAACATGCAGATAATTTAAAGCAAATTGAGCTATTCTGCTGAATACCGGTGCTGCTATTTCACCACCAAATGCCATTTTCTCGGGCTCATCTATGATAACCAGTATGGTCAGTCTTGGCCTGTCAGCAGGAACAAACCCGGCAAAAGATGCAATTATTTTTTTTCTGGAATAGCCTGAAATTCTTTTTTCTGTTTTCTGGGAAGTTCCTGTCTTGCCGGCAACTGTAAAGCCGGCAACCGAGGCCTTTTCACCTGTTCCATCTTCCCTTACAACACTTTTCAGCATATCCTTCACTGCACGCATGGTTTTTTCCGACACAACCCTGCTTCTGAAAGAAGAGGCATTTTCCTGCACGACCATTCCGCTTGAATCCAGCACTTTTTTTACAAAACTGGGCTGCATGAGGAGACCCCCATTGGCTATAGCAGAGTAAGCAGTGGCAAGCTGAAGTGCTGTAACAGATATGCCCTGTCCGAAAGCAATTGCACTTTTAGTATGTTCAGAGCAATGATAGGGCAGAGGGACAAAGCCGGTAGCCTCAGATGGAAATTGAATTTGTGTTTCTGAACCAAAACCGAATTTCCGGATATACTTGTAAAAAAGTTCCATTCCAAGCTGCCTGGATATTTTGCTTGCCCCGATATTGCTGGAATGCATTAAAATTTTTTTAACACTCAGCCATCCGAAAGGATGAACGTCGTGAATAATTCTGTTGGCAACACGATAAGACCCGTTTTCGCAGAAGAAAATATCTTTTGATTTTATGAGTTTTTCTTCCAGAGCAGAAGCAATCAGAAAGGATTTAAAGGTTGAACCAGGTTCAAACAGATCGGTAACAGCCCTGTTTCTCCATATTTCAGGCTTTGATTTTAAAAACTGATTCGGGTTAAACAGGGGAACAATGGCCATGGCCAGAATTTCACCTGTCCATGGGTCCATGACAACAGCAGTTCCACCTTTTGCCCGTGATATTGACACAGCTGCCTGAAGTTCCTTTTCCGCTAAATACTGGATGTTTTTATCAATGGTTAAAATAATGTCGTGGCCCTCGGAATGGTCTTCGGTTTTTAATCCCTCGGTAAAAAGATGCCTGCCAAGCGCATCCCTTTCTACAACCATCACTCGCGTCCGGCCCTTAAGAACACTGTCATATTCGAGCTCAAGACCTTCAAGTCCATGTGAGTCCATGCCGGCAAATCCAAGAACCTGACCAGCGAGTTCTTTGTTGGGATAGAAACGTTGCGACTCCTGCACAAACCCTAATCCGGCAATGTTAAACGATTTAATCTTTTCTGCACGGGAAGGGTTGAGCTTTCTTTCAATCCACACGAATTTTTTTTTGCAGTTAAGTTTCTTTAATATTTGTGACCGGGGTGTTTCAAGGACGGAAGATATTTTCTTTGCTGCATCATTTATATCTTTCATCAGGTGCGGTCTTGCAAAAAGCGATTCAACCTCAATGCTTACAGCTAACTCCATATGGTTTCTATCATAAATTGTGCCCCTGTTAGGGGTAAGGGCTATTTTGCATTTGTGCTGATTCTGAATTCTTTTTGACAGTTCACCGTATCTGAGTACTCCAAGGAAATAGGCTCTGACAGCAATAATGGAAAAGAGGACAATAAAGGAAAAACATATTAAACGGATGTTTTTTTTAAGTTCGGTTCGGCTTCTCAGTTTTACCATTTTAAAAAAACCACCTGAGAGTTATGGGGGGTCACCATCCCCAGTTTGTTTTTTGCAATTGTTTCTATTCGTGAGGGGGCACTCAGAGATGCTCTTTCAATTTTCAATTTCCTGTTTTCCTGTATCAGCTTCTCCTGTGTGGCGTGAGTGCTTGATATCTGATAGCCGATTTCAATAATACAAATTCTTGCCCACAGGAAAAGAAAAAAGCAAAACATGGCTGAAAGCCCTAAAAGGACAATGAAAAACGATACTTTCCTTGTGTTGCCGGTATTCCTCCTGACTTTCTGACGTGTCAGGAAATTGGTGTGGATAAATTTTTCAGCTGCTGTGCTGATGCTTATCATTTTATTGCTGCAGCCTTTCCCCTGCCCGCAGTTTGGCACTTCTGGCACGCGGGTTATCAGTGATCTCTTCTTGTGACGGGTTAACCGGTTTTTTTGTAATAATTTTCAGCTTTTTTTTTTCATTGCAGGCACAAAAAGGCAGGCCAGGGGGGCATTTGCAACCCTTGGCCCACTCTTTGAATTTGTTTTTCACTATTCTGTCTTCAAGAGAATGAAACGATATGGCGCAAATCCTGCCAGCCGGGCCAAGAACATCTATTGCATTATCAAGCCCTTTTATCAGCGAGTTAAGCTCATCATTGACCGCTATTCTAATGGCCTGGAAGGTCCTTGTTGCAGCATGAATTTTTTTGGGATAAAACTTGGATGGAATTGACCTGAGTACAATGTCGGAAAGCTCAGCAGTGTCATGTAGCGGGCTTTTTTGCAGGTGCTTTTTGATGTTGGCTGAAATCCTTTTTGCCCAGGGTTCCTCCCCGTACTCACGCAGTATTTTTTCGAGTTCCCGGCTTGATGCCTGCTTTAGCAGGTCTTTTGCCTGGAAAGAAGTGCTGTTGTCCATTCTCATATCTAAAGGTCCCTTTAAACTGAAACTTAGCCCCCTTAGGGGATCTTTAAGCTGAGACATTGAAATACCCAGGTCAAAAAGTATTCCGTCAATCTTATGGATTCCAAGCTGCTCAAGGATCTTTTTCAGCTGCCTGAAGTTCCCGTGAACAACTGTTGTTTTATGAGAAAAAGCCGCAAGATTTTTTTTTGATAAGTCAACCGCCTCTCTGTCACAGTCAATACCCACAAGAAGCCCTATCTTCGGGTATTGTTTCAGGAGCTGTAATGCATGGCCGGCGTTTCCAACAGTTGCGTCAACATAAATCCCTCCCTCTTTACAGTTAATATATTCAAGGAATTCATTTAAGAGGACAGGAGTGTGCCTGTAAGCCATGCCTGTTCCTACAGTTCAAGTTCGTTTATAAACTCGCTTACTTCTTCGCTTGCTTCAAAATCCTGACCCTGCCTGATGTTTTCGTAGAACTTCTCTCTGTTCCAAATCTCAAAATGATCTATTTGTCCGGCTGTTACAATATCCCTTTCAAGCTGGGCATAGCTTTTCAGGCTTGGGGGAATAAGAATCCTGCCCTGCCTGTCCACACTGCATTCGGTTGCTCCTGAAATAATGAAGCGTTTGAAAGTTCTGACCTGCTTGTTGCCCGAAGGGAGTTTTCGAATTTTTTCTTCCACTTTTATCCATTCTTCAGTAGGATATGCTATAAGACAGGAGTCAAAATTTGTCAGCACCAGGGTGTTGTCATAGTTTCTGGCAAGTATCTCACGGAATTTTACCGGTAGGATGATGCGGCCCTTTACATCGATTGTTTGATCAGTTCTGCTCCTGAACATTGAAATCCCCTTTGTCCCTTTGGGTTAAATAGCCACTATGCACCACTTAACTCCACTTTAGTTATGAAATATAGTATGTGGTTAAGGGGTTTGTCAAGAGAAAATTGAAGTTTTTTCAATTAGTTTCAATTTTTTTCAAAAATCAGATAACACCATATATTGAGTTTGTTGCTGTTTTCAGCAACTATATATTGTGGTTGCAAGGAAGATAAGGGGTGAAAAATTTTTTTATCGTGGGAAAATTTAAAAAATATTTTTATATTTCTACAAATTATTTGTAATATTCTTTAATTTCTTCTGCATTATCTGACCGAAAATCAGGATTCAGGTTGGAATATGAACAATAATTTTCTGTAGGAGCGCCTTCAGGCGCTTTTATCAGGTCTGTTCTTCGCAGCTAAAGCCGGCTCCTGCCGCCACTGCTGACAAAAAAAAGGTTTTCGGTTGGCACTAATTAAACTAAGCCATCAATAAAAAAATCTTGAAACATTTTATCGGAAGGTATAGTTAGTAGGGTTTTTAAATGTATTAGCTTTCAGCTATTAAACAGACAGGGAAAGATTAATGAAAAAAATAGGATTAGGAACAAGACCATCGGAAATAAAGGGAAGAGACAAAAACATTGATTTTGATGGTACACCTTTGGATGAACCGTGTATTGAAACCGGCAGATCAAAAACATTTATAAAGGGCCGTGGCGATAGTTCCGTAAATTTATGGAAAATCACATTAATTGCAGTAGTGGCCATGGTTATCGGCACTTTGCTAAGTGCTTTCCTGTTTTTTGATTTTTCTTTTGATCTTGCCCTTGACCACGCTCAGTTTGTTACCGGGCAGCGGGAGCTTGAAGTAAGAGACGGTGAGTCTTTTAACACTGGATTCAGTGACGGACTGATTTTAAAAGAGCTTGTTTTCAATGGCATTTACCGGTTGTTTCCGCCAGAGGATATTACTGTTGAAATTGCCGGAATACAGCAGCTTGACAGCTGTTACAATCAGGACATTATGCCTTTTCTCAAACCTGAAGAGATGACATCTTATGACATGCTGATTTTACAGGGCAGTAAAATTTTGGGGAAATTATCCTTTACAATTGACATGGCTGCTCAGGACTGGATTGCAAGGGCTGATGCTGTAGAGGAGAAAAAAACAGAGAAGGAATGTTACAAAAGGGCGGTTGCTTCTGATCCTGATTCTGAACAGGCACATATTGCCCTTGGAAGGATTTACGAGGGTGAGAAAAAAGTTAAACAGGCAATTGCGGAATATGAATCAGCCCTGCGAATAAAACCGGACAATATTTTAACGCTCAAGTCACTTCTTGCTCTTTACAGAAAAAGAAACAGCAGGAACAAGCTTATAAAAACATATGAAAGGATTGCCCTGATTGATGTGAACAGAGCAGATGAGTACTTTTATGAGGCAGGTGTTTTAGCGCAGAAGAAGGGATCTCTTGATAAGGCCATGGTGTTTTTCAGAAAAGCACTTTCCAGAAACAGAGGGCACATCAATGCCAGGCAAAGGTTAATTAAAATTTATGAGAAAGATAAACAATGGAAAAGGGTGGCAGGCAATACAAGGGTGCTTCTTGAATACGATCCAAAAAATCCAGAGCTTTATCTGTATCTTTCAGATGCTTATCTGAAAATGAATAATTTGAAAAATGCTGTTTCAGCAGCCAGGAAGGCTGAAAAGATAAAGCCCGGGGATTCATCAATCTGCATCCAGCTTGCACTTATTCATGAAAAAACAAAAAATTATGACAAGGCTATTGAATATTACAAAAAGGCAGTAAAACTGAATAAAAAAAATGCAGTGGCTTTTAACAATCTTGCTATTCTCCTGGAGAAAAAAGGCAGGATTAAGGAAGCAATAAAAAATTATGAAAAAGCATTAGCCCTTAAGCCCGGGAATTTTGGCTACTGTGTTAACCTTGCTGATGCATATGAAAAGAATAAGCAGTGGGGAAAAGCTGTTAAAACATATAAAAAGGTTACAAACCTTGACAGGAAAAACAGAGATGCATGGGAAGCCCTTGCAATTCTGTATTATAATAAAATCAAGAACAAATGGAAGGCCATTGAAGCATATATAGAGCTTTCCAGATTAGAGCCAAAAAATATTGTATGGCACCAGAAGATTGCTTTACTGTATGAACAGCTTGGAAAACTTGATAAAGCCAGGAATGAATATAAAAAAATTCTTGGTATTGACTCGAAAAACAGTCAGGCAAAACAGAAGTATGTTGAACTTTCCACACGCAAGGTTAAGGATAAGCTCAGGTAGAGCTCAGAAATGAACATATCAGGGGAACCAGGCACAGAGGGACAAAGGCACAGAGGCACAGAGGCACAAAGGCACAAAGGCACAGAGGGACAGAGGCACAGAGGGACAAAGGCACAGAGGGACAAAGGTACAGAGGGACAAAGGCACAGAGGGACAAAGGTACAGAGGGACAAAGGTACAGAGGGACAAAGGCACAGAGGGACAAAGGTACAGACGCAGATTATTAAAGGATGTCTGCGAAGGTCTGAAGCTGAAAGCTGTCAGACTGAAACATATAGTTGACCTGATGTATAAAAAGGTATATAAATATTTTCTTTAAATTCAGCTTTTTAGCTGTACCAATTAATTTTGGAAGCTGGTAGCCGCAGACTTAAGCCCGTGTTAAATTTAATGTTAAAGCGCCCTTAGCTCAGCTGGATAGAGTGTCGGACTACGAATCCGAAGGTCAGGTGTTCGAATCACCTAGGGCGCGCCAAGTATTGACAAAAAGTGCCTGCTATTTTTATAACAGGCCTTTTTGCAATATGGGGCAAACTTAAAACAACTTTTTTATCCTTCTAAACAATTGAAATTATTTGATTTTTAACCGGACAGTAGTGACCGTTAATATAAAATTTCTCCATCTATCCGAAATTTTTTTTACGAGTATTTGCAAAACAATAATACGTTCTACTTTGTGGCAACCGCAAGCTTTAAGCCTGAGCAGTCTAATAAAGCTATCAATGTTGTAAATTGGGGGTTTCCTTTTTCAGACAAAACTCGATACATATTTTCCCGATTAAGTTTAGTTTTTTTTGCAATGTTTGACATCCCTCGTGCTTCGCAAACATCTTTTAGAGCAAGCAGAATAACAGCTTTATCACCCTCTTCAATCGCAGTATTAATATATTCCGCGGCATATTCTGGATCTTTCAATCTTTTCAGTAAATCCTTTTTATAATCTTTACTTGATTTAACCATGGCTCCTTCTCCACATAACGTTCAAACAATTACATATAGTGACGCTATTTTTTTCTGTTTTTATAATCCTGCCAATATTTCTTTGCGGCTTTGATGTCAGTAGTCTGTTTTCTCTTATCACCACCACAAATCAAGATTACAAGCGACTTGCCATCGTTGCCATAATAAGACTCTATAGCCCGGCCCATAATCGATCCTTATTTTGTGAACACCATCTCCTAATGATTTAGAATCGCCCACATTCCCTAATCGCAAGCGAGCAATACAGATATCAATTTTGACTTTAGCTTTTATATCTTTAAGAGAATCAAGCCAATCAGAAAAAGGACTTTTTTTGTCTACTGTTTGATAACTCTCTACATGAATTTCTGCCATAACAACCCACAATATTTATAGACATAAATATATGTAGCTTAAAAACTACAAAAAGTCAATCAAAAAGTTTTTATAAATATCAGGTAGATTCTGATTAGACAGCTTGGGTAATTCCGGAGGTAATTCCGGGGACAGAATACTTAATTATTGACATATACTATTGCTAAGGTGTATGTTCAGGTAATGGCAAGAATTGCACGGGTAGTTGTCCCTGGTATGCCCCATCACATAACCCAGCGTGGCAACCGCAGACAGCAAACTTTTTTTGCAGATGATGATTATCAGCAATACCTGGCACTGCTGAGCAGCTCTTGCCAGCGTTCAGGTGTTGAGATATGGGCATATTGCCTTATGCCCAATCATGTGCACTTCATAGCTGTGCCACAGGAGGGTGACAGCCTGCGAGTTGCTATTGGCGAAGCCCATCGCCGATACACCCGAATGATAAATTTCAGGCAGGGGTGGCGTGGGCACTTATGGCAGGAACGGTTTGCATCTTTTGTAATGGATGAGCAATATTTGATAGCGGCAACACGATATATAGAGATAAACCCTGTGAAATCAGGTCTTGTAAGGGAACCAGAGGAATATGCGTGGAGTAGCGCCAGGGCGCACATTGAGAAAAGAGATGATAATCTTGTAAAAGTGATACCGCTATTGGAGCTTGTCGATGACTGGAAAAGTTTTTTGTCAGATGCCGTACAGGATGATGAGAGGAAACTTATTCACACTCATGAACGTACAGGAAGGCCCTTGGGATCTAAGGCATTTATACAAAAGCTTGAAACAAGGTTGGGCAGGGTTTTATGTAAACAAAAGCCAGGGCCAAAGAAAGACCAATAACAATACATAATAAAGTATACTGTCCCCGGAATTCCCTAAAAAGATAGTAATACCAATCACTAACCCAACAAAAAAGGAGATACTATGAAAGGGAAAAAGATTCAAAGGAGATCATTTCTTAAATTGGCTGGCGCAGCTATGGCTGGAATGGCATTGCCTTTCAAATCGAAACATACAGAGGCACAGGCTGCTTCAGCTTCTACCAGTGGAGCAAATTTTTGGAAAGTTAACCCGGAAAATGGACAGGAATACTTCAGGCAGTCGGTTGTTAACACTAAGCTGGTTGAAAATGAAAGTAGTATCTGGGCAAAGGTAGATGGGTGGTGGCAGAAATATCCCATAAGGGAGTTTGATGACGAGTTTCTTACCTGGCACATTGACGCTCATCTGGACTGGTATGACAGGCTTCAAAACGAAGGAGTGCTGGCAAATGGAGGTCATCATACTCCGGGCATTGCCACTTACAGTAACAGGAGGGTAGGCCGTGGAGACAGCATGCATCACTTGAACAATGCTTTTAAAAGCGTAACTTTAGTCCCCAAAAGGGAGTACCTTGATGAGTATGTTGATGTATATGAGCAAAAAATCGAGACTGGTGGGGGACCTTACTCCTTTGACTGGAAAAAGGAGCTGGTGGCGGATAAAAACTACTGGGACCGCTCCATATTAGCAACAACAGACCTGTATTCAGGACAGGAAAAGGTAATGGGCGAATTTGGCTTCAAGGAGAGTCATTATCTGCTTAACACCATGGCAAATCCGGTAGCTAATGTGCTGTACCTTGACAACTGGACAACCACCGCAGCCCCTACCTGGGAGTTCCGGTGTATCGCGGTCAACACCCACTGGAATGATCCTGATGCAGATGAGCTTTATGAAAAATATAGAAAAGCAGTTCTTTATCCCATGGTAACTCAGCATGGAGGAACAATAAATTACATTGGGGCTATATTCTACATAAATGAACAGTTTAACAATGCTGACAAGGATACCCCTCCAGGAAGAGGCACGCGAGTCGTTCCTTCCTACACTTATCCATATATGTCTCATATGGCGTATAATCTAAAAAGATTAACAGGGAAACTATAGATCTGTCCAATAGTGGAAGGGCCTTTTAACGGGTGCACCCCTTCGTTTTTCAGGATGAATCTTAGCAATGAGTGTTTGCATGAAAAGAAAAATACTTTCAGCATCATGGGTATTGACGGCTGTTTTTTCTGTTATGGTCTGTATTGGGTGTGATTATGATAATCTGCCGGAAAACGATAAAATTTATCGTTTTGTTACCAAAGATTTTACACAGCTTGAAAAAATAGACAGAATTTCGAAATTCAGGTCTGGTGAAGGTCATGATTATTCTGACTCCAGCGAGACATGCCGCAGCATGAAACATTATTATGATCCCAAATCAGAATATAAAACTAACAATGAAATCGAGATTTATTCCCCTGTTGATGGGATTATTACAGAATTAGCTGACAGCGGGCACGGAGCATCCGGTGAGTTGATTAATAAGCGTATTCATATTCAGTCTTCCGAGTATCAGGCCTATGTGTTTGTGCTTTTTCATATTGATCTGCTGTCATCAAACGTTACCCCTGGCAAGAAAGTTTCAGCAGGAGAACACATTGGTTATGCCCGCATGTATTATCCTGATTTGGATGAAACAGCCGCTAATTTTGATATTGCTGTGCAGATAGACTACAGAAAGAAAGTCTCCTTTTTTGATGTAATGACAGATGAGTTGTTTGAGAGTTATATCGCACGGGGTGCAACATCCAGAGATGATTTTATTATTTCAAAAGAGGAAAGAGATGCTGCACCCATGACCTGTGATGGAGAGTGGTTCACTGGGTCGGATCCCCTTGAAAGCTATTTTGATCTCAATTAACAACCACCCTTTTTCAGACTGTGTCGCAATAGGATTTTGGCAGCTGCAAACTTCAGTTTGCGCCTTTGGGCCCATGCAATTTCAATATGTTACGCCCTGTAAGCGGGACGGGCTACCCTTCTTATTCATAATTAACGACGCAGTCTGTTTAGGGGTGGTTGTCAGTTTCCTGATATACACATTCCACCTGCCGCACAGATTAAAGCTTTTTTATCTCACTTTCAAATATTTTTTTACATAAGTTTTCAGGAATAATCTCAAGAGGGTTTGGTGTGAAATGCCCATTATTTGTTTTGCAGAAACGTATCTAATTTGTTATAGGTATAGCAGGTAAGATATCGAAGAATATTGGTAGTAAACCTGTTAATCCAGGGCTATGCCGTTATTATGCGGAAAGTCATTAAATCTCTCGGAATAAAAACAGACAAAACAGAACTTTTTTGCAGGAGGGACTATGGCTAAAAAATTAAATCGCAGGACGTTTATCAAAAAAAGTACAGGATTAGGTTTTTCAGCTTTAATTGGAAGCAGCCTGTTGCCTCGAATCTGCAAGGGTGTTTCAATTGGGGCCATTGCTTCAAGCAAACTTGATATAGGGGTTGTAAAGGGTGAGAACTATTTCAACAATACTGTCGAAGCGATTAAGCTTTTAGGCGGCATGAAAAAGTTTGTTCCGAAAAATTCAAAAACAGGCATTCTAATTAATTCTTCTTTTAAAAATCCGGGAACATATGTGAATCCTGCAATTGTGCTTGCTGCTGTTAGCATGTGTAATGCTGCCGGGGCAAAAGAAATTATCCTTCTCCATAAAACTTCTGGTGAGTATTGGTCCCGCAGCAGACTGTCGAAAAAGTATAAAGAAGAAATCAGGAGTTTAAAATCTGTGTCTGGTGTGCATGTTAAAATTCCAGTAAAAAATGGTAAAACCTTGAAAGAAGTAAGGGTTGTAAAAGAACTGATGGAATGTGATGTGTTTATAAACATTCCTGTTACAAAAGATCATACTGGAACCCGGTTTACAGGCACAATGAAAAACATGATGGGATCTACTTCAAGAGATACAAACAAATTTTTCCATTTTGGTTCAAATGCTAAAGGTGCCTACGATGACGTTGATTTTTTGTCTCAATGTATTGCGGATTTAAACATGATCAGGAGGCCGGATCTGTGCATTACCGATGCAACAGAATTTGTAACCACAAACGGACCGTTTGGTCCCGGTAAAATAATAAAGCCGCAAAAGGTAGTTGCAGGTGTTGATGGGATCGCTGTTGACTCTTACAGCGCAACACTGTTAGGGCTTGGTGGCAGTGACGTTATAATGATAAAAAAAGGTTATGAGTGCGGCCTTGGAGAAATAAATCTGAATAAATTAAAAATAAAGGAACTTGCATTATAACTTTTCAGATCAGGGATTGGACTTTTCAAACCCGGATATATATATAAGTAGTAATTGATGAAAAAAAATCTAATTTGTACAATAGTTTTATTTGCAATTACTGCCTTAGCCTTTATCTGCTGTTCTGAAAAACCAGACTGTAAAAAAGATATTCTCTTCTGTTTGCCTGAATCAGCAGTACTGAAAATCTGGAAGCCTATTAATTCTCCGCAGAAGTACATTGGTGAAGACCTGTATTTATATATGAATGGTGGTGCAGTAACTTACCAATCATATGGATTTAAGCAGCTAATTTCTCAGGAATACATCAGCCAAAACAATAAAACTGTTAACCTTGAAATATTCGAGATGGAAAGCAGATCAGGTGCTTACGGAATGTATTCTTTTAAGGCCGGAAAAAACGGCAAAAAAATTGCTTTTGGCAATGAGGGATTGCTTGAAGATTATTATTTGAATTTTTGGAAAGGGAAATATCTTGTAACATTGACCGGATTTGATTCGGATAAAGAGACAATTGACGGCTTAATAACAATTGCCAAAGCTGTAGATGATAAAATTGATTCAAATTAGCCAGTTTATATTAACACCCTTTCAGCATGCTGCAAATTAGATGATAAATTCATAAATTATGAAATCATGCAAACACGATGTCCTTACATTGGTGAAGACCAAAGACAATAAACTTCGTTGCAGGCATTGTCATCTCATCATCACTGAAGATGAGCTTGGAAGATCCTGCTGTCCCGAATGCCTGGAAACCCATAAGATAAGTCGAAGGGATTTTGAAAAGATCACTGAAGAGCAGGGCAATAATACCCGCTATTGCTGTGACAGCTGTGGCATGGTGGTTGAGTATTAAGCTGCTAAGAATTACTTTAAAAAATGCACGTATGGTTTCAGCACCCTGTTTTTATCTGCGGTTGTGCCATCATAGGTTATGGAAACAATGGGAATGCCCAAATCATTTTCCAGCTTTTTGTAAATCGCTTCACTTATGAGTCCGGGACAGCAGAAAATCGGGTTGACGTTTACGATAAATCTCAAATCAGGACAGTTTTCATACAGATAAAATACCTTTAGCAGATTTTCCGCTGTTTCGCCGCCGTGCCTGATCGTAAAGCCATATTTTTTCAAATAGTTCATTGAATTGTTTTTAAGCCCAATAAATCCATTATTCAAGATCGGTTTTGCAATACCTGTTACCTTTTTGCTGAAAAGATGTAATGTATTGTAGGCTACCTTGTCACGCACAAGGTCAATATAGTGCCCACCGCTCCACTGGTACTTGAAATGCTTATCAGCGATAAGGTTAATGGCATCAACAAAAGGAACGGTTACTGCTTCAGCGCCCTCCTTTTCGATCTTTTTGATAAGATTCTGGTTAAACACAGCATTGTCGCGAACATACAGGTCACCGACTATGCCGACACATGGAAGTGTCCGGTTGTGTACATTAACAGCAAGAAAATCATGAACAATAGCCTGAAACGTTTCCTCCTTGGAATGGCCGTTTGCAAAGCAGTCAAAAAGGCTTTTTGATGCTTTTTGATACACATAATCAGTCATGCCGGGCTTGTTTTCGCGTGGCCTTATTTTGCAGGTTATTTTTTGAACCAGCCCTGAAAGCAGATAGGCCATGTATATTTCATACATGAATTCAACGGAAAAATTTGTTGGGAGAAACCTGCTCACCAGCAGATCCACCTTTTCCATGCCCCCCCCCAGTTGCTCCAGCATCTTTTTTATCATGACCGGATACTGTGGCAAATTGCATGAAACCTGGGCCTCGGTATTGCAAAACAGGGCGACCTGTTCCGGGTCAAGGCCGTGCTTCTCAATAGTGTGCTGTACTCCCAGGGCCAGTATGCTCACTGGCAGACATTGTCCGTCATTGACTCTGAGGCTCCGTTGAATGATATCCGGGGTTTCCTCAATACACAGTGCATTGATGCCGGAATTAACAAACGCACCCTGTATCAGATGAGCGCTCAAATGGTCATAACCCGGGAGCAAATATGTTTTATTCTCAAAGGCATGTTTGAGCATTACTGCCGGCTTCTTTGCCCGCCTTTTTTTACCGGTAAAATTGCGAAATGTTTCAACGGCTGCTTCAATGCGGGTTTCGTACCCTTCTCCTGCCTCATGTTCATCTATTTGTAAAATAATATACGGCTTACCATAGTAGTTCATTATTTCTTTAAAGTAGGAAATGATAAAAGAGTCAGGGGAACATTTAAACGCAGTCAGATAGACGGGAAACAGCCCTGGTGTTTGAGCTACTGTTTCAGCGGCTCTGATGATACTGTTGCCGTAATGCCAGTGGTTGAGCCTGAGAAAATCTCTTGCAACCTCAAGCTTTTCCTCATCGACAGGGATCATATCCATATAAAAAGACTGAATGCCCATGTCGGCGAGCCTGTCAGGAATTTTTTTGTTGAGGCTGTGATGCAGAACAAGATACGGTCGTCCCATCAGGACAACCCCGATATCATTTGAAACCCCTGCCTGGCTGTGAAACAGAGCCTGCAGGTTTGCCTTACGTTCCTGAAACCAGTCCCACGCAACCTGGAAAGCATCCTCGACGCTGTTATAAGTTGTTTTTTCTCTCATTGCTTCAGGCAATGCACGGTAAATTCTGCTGATTGTCCCGCCAGTATCATTCAGGTTTAAAACCGGAGCAATTAACCTTTTGCCCAGATCCAGAGCAGGGATGTTCCGGATGATGGGTACAGCATAACTTGAATAATAACAATATACCTTTGACCCCTTTTCTGACACAGCTTCAAGCAACTGTGGATAAAAAATAAAATTTGCCCGGGAAGCAATATCCTTCATATGGCCGTGGAAATCCATAAGCGGTACACAGTAATCAGCACTGCTTATCTGTTTGCCTGATGCTATGCGTGAAGAGTCAGCAGATGTAACAATTGTACTGAATCCAAGGCGTTTAAAAAAAAGCTCCCACAGTGGAAGATATTCATGCATGTTAAGTGTTGACGGCAGGCCAACGCTAATCGGAGCAATCTGTTGTTTATCCTGGTTTCGAGTCACTATACCTGAAGAAAACAGCTCGTTACGCATCTCAAGAGCGTTAAACTGGATGCGGTTAAGCAGACGCGAAAGCGATAAATCGGATCTTCGTATAACCGCACGTATTCCTCCCTGCTGGAATTCCTGAAACAGATTTACATCACGACCCCCATTATTCGGGAGATCCTTATCCGGGATATTAAAGACCTTCCGGTGATTTCGCAGCAGGTCAAACCCCTGGTCAGCCTTTTTGCGATATCCGGTATCCCTCTCGTCGCGGCCGCAAAGATAGCCCCACCCAAGGGTTTCCCCTTCAATCTCAATACTTTTTATTTTGCAGTGATTATTACAGTAGTTGCAGATATACTCATCAACAACAACCTCTTCCTGGTGAAAGTCCATTCTGAAGCCGGATTCAAGCATGATGCCGGCATCTGCCATTTTCAGACACGCGCCAAGGGCTCCGGTCAGGTGGCAGTATTTTGAAACATAAATGGGCTTATGCAGTTTATACTCAAATGCCCTGACCAATGCATGGTTTTTGGCAGTAGCACCCTGGAATGCAATATGGTTGCCGATTTTATTGATATGGGCTACTTTTGACAGATAATTGTCCCTGACAGAATGAAGGGCTGCGGCCAGAAGTTCCTCTCGGCTGTAGCCTATGCTGAGCATATGATTCAGATCTCTTTCCATAAATACCGTACATCGGTCGCTGATCATGGGTGCGGGCACATCAATTGACTGAAGAGCATAATCCTTAAGTTGAATGCCAAGTTTTTTGGCCTGTTCTTCAATAAAGCTCCCTGTGCCTGCAGCACAGACATAATTCATAACAGAAAAAGTTACGTTGCCGTTGTTCATTACTGTAAACTTTGCATCCTGTCCGCCGATTTCGATGATTGTATCAACCAATGGGTTTAAATGGAATGCTGCCCGGGCGTGTGCGCTGATTTCATCCACAGCAAACTCAGCCCTGGCGACACGCTGGATAAACTTACGGCCCGAACCTGTAGTGCCTGCACCGATAATTCTGAAGGTAACAGCAAAATTTTCCTCAAGATGCTGTAACGTTCGGGTCAGTCTCTGGACAGCAGTAATCGGCTGGCTGCTTGTGCGGGTATAGAGCCCTGCCAGTACCGTATTGTTTTGAGTCATAAGTGCTGCTTTTGTGCTTGTTGACCCAACGTCGATTCCCAGATAACAGGCAGTGTTCATTCCGCGGTCAAGCTTTTCGTATATGTCAACTTCAACGTCATTAATATAAAGTGTTTTCCAGCCTGAAAAGTCGGGAATCGGTGATTTGGTTTGAGATAACGGCGGATAAAAGTACTTCCTGTGTGCCGACCTTTGAAGCAGCAGATCGGATATTGCTAAAGGCTCTAAGCCATCATGTTCGGGCTGTTTTTCAGCAGCTATGAGCCCGGCACCAATAGCGCCTGGATACTCTCCTTCAGGAATGGTTTTCAGGGGTATTTTAAGTATTTCCTCAAGATGTTGAACAACCTTTCTGTTTTTGCTGACACCTCCGACGACAACAACAGGAGAAAACACTTCAACCCCGTGAAACAGGGTATCATGTATGTTCTGAGCAATACCACGACACAGGCCTGCTGCAATGGCAGGCAAGCTGTATCCCTGCTGCTGGATATGTGCAAGGTCGGTCTTTGCAAACACAGCACATCGTGTTGCAATTTTTGGGGGGGCTCCCTGGTAGCCTGCCGCGAGTTCTGAAAGTTCAGGGCTGCCAGAAAGTCCAAGCCGTGAAGCCTGCTGGTCTAAAAATGATCCGGTACCTGCAGCGCAGGCAGAGTTGCCTATATATTTTTTATATTGTCCCTTCTTATCAAAAAGAATAAGGCCAAAGGTCTCGCCGCCAATGGTTATAATTGAGCGAACATCCGGCATTGCCTGCTTAACACCGGCAATGATTGCGACCTGCTCATTAACCTCTATACCACTGGTGAAAAATTCGCGTCCTTTTTCAGAGATAACCCCGAAACTGCTCACCGTCCGTGCAGGAAGTTTGTCAAGCATTTTATCAAGAACAGCATGGATATTGCCATTATGATGCTGATAGTTTCTGTAGGTGACTGTTCCATTCTGATCAAGGAGAACAGCAGCAATTGACACTGACCCGATATCTATTCCTAATGTGCTGTAATTTTTTGTCCGCATCCTTTTTCTCAGTTATCTGTGAAAACTTTCCGTTTATGGCGATACTATATTTTCCAATTTTTATATCAAGCTTTTTTTACTTAATAGATGAGTTTTGGAATTGAATTGTCAAGTGCGCAGGGAAGATTAAATCATGTGGACAAAAATAATAGCCTTTAGCAGAGCATACGGCTATGATGGTAAATTTTTATTCGCCAGTAAAATTCAGATAAAGACATATATGTATAATACTTGACTCATTAAAAGAAATGCTTATTTTTAATGCAGGAACCGCAAAAATTGCTGCTGACAGAGTTGATAGATTATGAGCAACAGTAAGCATTATTTAGCGGGAATAGTTTTGGTCTTCATGGGTATCACTGTAATCATCGTTTTTGATATTATCCCTCCCGCCGGGAGTCTATATATACAGGGGGCGCCTGTACAGGCGCCCCTTTACTCGTCTTAAAAAACCCGGTCCTCTGGGTCTGGATTTTTACTTTTTCTACTCACAGGATTTTGCTTTCTATATCAGGCAGCAACTGTACAATAAGCAGGGAATGCACATTGATCACTGTTACACCTTCGATTCATGCAACCTTATGCTTAAGAAACTTCTATGCTGCGTGGATGAATAACAGTGCCGCGGGTATATTAAGGCAGTTTGTCAGGTTTACGACTAACCGGCGCATCCATTTTGCAGCTGGTAACGCAGCAGGCATCCGATCCCGCCGAGTTTTACCAAAGCTTCGCTGTCATTAACGACCTCAATTAAGCAGTCCTGCCCTTCTGCAAGCCTGACCATCTCTTCCTTGAGATCAAAACTTTTTAACGAAATGCTGCCGCATTCAGCACATGCATCAGGTCGTTTTTTCTTAACGGTTGCAGTACCGCAGATTTCACAGATCCAGGCCGGGCCGGGTGAATAGTTGCCAAGCAACACAAGAGTATCTACCTGTCTCTGTTTCAATGCCTTGAAACTACCCTCAGCTCCGGCAACTGCAAGTCCACCCGTGTGAATTTTCTGGGAAAGAAGTTCTGCTACAAGCTGCGATTCAATTTCTTCTGCTTCAACGAAAGAGGCGATGGTTGCTTCAACTGCATTTACGGACTTGGCCTGGGCGTTTATTGTGACCACGTCAACAAGCTTTTCCAGTAAATGCCTGGGTAGCTCGTTGCGTACGCGGCTGGTCATCGTGGGATGGCCGGCAAGTATCAAGTGTGTATGTCCGCCTGCCAATATTATCTGTTCCAGTATTTTGATCTTTTCCTTAATAAACTTCAACCCCCGTTCCTTGCTGTGTTTCTGATAGTGTTCTTTGGTCCATTCCCGGCCTACGCGTTCGCGAAGATCCTTCCTCTCCTGCCACAGCTGCGCTGTCACTTCACCCAGGTTGACCTCTACTATGCGCGCACTCTTTTTCGTGCTGATCATTACAACGTAGCGGTGATAGGTGTCCTTCATTTCCACAAGGTGGTAGATGTTTGGTGTCGAACTCAAGGAAACCCAGTTAGGGAGCGGAACTCTGAACTGAAGTGGAAGGAAGAAAGCGTCGTCGCCGGCTCTGGAAAAAACTGCGATCCCTTTTGCATCAGGCAGAAGATTGTTTAGCAGATACTCGGTGATAGATTCCTGTGCTTTCCGAACATTATAGAGTTCCTGTTCACTCAGGCCAACCATTACAGCCCGCGTAAGCTCCTTATAGGTGTCTCGAGACTTGATTTTTCCATTGAAAAGCTCTAAGTAGCAGCTGATAACGGGAGCATCAGTTTCCGGCAAAGTTGCCAATGTGCGAACATGTTTTTTCAGTTCCTTCATCTCCATGTTTTTATGAACCTCCTTTTCTTTTTTTTATCAGATCTCAGCCCATTAAAAATCTCTTTTTTTAGCGAAAGATATCGAAGAATTTGTTAATTATCGATTTATCAAGCTGCACAACCATCTCCAGTTCTCCTGCATCAAGCCATACTCCGTCACATGCAGTGCATCTATCAACCTTTATTCCCCTGTAATCTATTTCCACCAACTCCATGCCGCATTTAGGACATCGCATATAGTGCAGTTCTTTGAGTTTTAAGCGCTCTTCTGTTTCAAGAAGATTCTGGCGCTGCCTTACAACCTTTTTGGCTTCCTCAAATTCACGCCTGACAAAAAAAGCTTCTTCCTGCTCTGTCGGTTTGGTAGACATATTCTGACCCCCGTTATTTTTATATAAGAATTGATTAAATGATTTTTGTTCAAGCCGTCTTAAAATGAGAGTTATTAGTCCTTATTTAGTCATGATCTTTCATATCCTGGCCCTGTTTTTTCATGATGCTTTTGATATAATCTGTTACACTTATTACGCTTGGGCTTTTAGCAGGTTTGTTTTCGGTCGCCCTCTAACGTTAATTTCCCTGGCAGGGATTCCACCGACAATGCTGTGTGTTTTTACATTGTGCGTTACAACTGCACTGGTACCGATTATTGCACCATTATCAATAGTAACACCATCAAGGACCTTGGCTCCGGCGCCAATAAGAACATCATCTCCAATAGTGATACCTCCTTTGGTATACATGCCTTGCTCGCTGAAGGGAATATCGGTTCTTTCAAAATGATGTGTGCTTGCAATTAATGAAACGTGGTGTGACAGCCTGACATTGTTCCCGATTTTTATTCCACCAATTGAGTCAAGGTATGAAAACTCACGTATTAAGCAATTATTACCAATCGTTACCGCACTTTTTTTATTGGCTTTTATTACTACGTATGCGCTTATGTCCGTATTGTCGCCAACGATTATTCTGCCTTTCAGCATTGCATGATGTTTTATTTTAACGTTTGAACCAAGTATTAAGGATTTCCTTTTTCTGAGCATAACAGTGTAGTGGACAATTGTTTTTTTGCCTCTCTTCACAATATATTTGTTTTTCCATGTCCGTAAAGATAGCCAGTTCAAAAGAGTTGCCATTTGATCTTCTTTAATGGGGAACAGGTGTAATTATTTTGTTGCATGATTAAAAAAATCATCTGCCATATCTCCGGAAAGTCTAAGCACCTTTGCAAGACTCTCATCATCTATCCATATTCCTTTACACTGTGCACATATAATAATGGCTATATCTGTAATTGTCTTCTGTTCGAGAGTCCGGCTGCAGCGCGGGCAGCGCATGAAATGCATATCGTTCATCCCGGATGTTAAGATCCTTTTACGTTCCGCTTCTATGTGTTTAAGCTTTTTAACATCAAGCTCGATGAATTGATCCTGATCCGTTTTGTGCTCTTCCATTTTTATTCTGGTGCCTTCATGCTTCTTCACTCGTTATTCAAATGCCGGTATAGTTTTATCCAATGTGATGGAAGTAACCGTTTGCAGCAATACGAAACGGATCGTGGCAATTTTTTAACGCATCTTATGACTGCTCAGGACCTCTGTTATACATGCTGTTTGCCTATGAAATTTCCGGCAAAAGCAGCACAGAAAAAACTTTAACCTGTTTATAAAAATCGTCATTCTAACACCGCCTTCATGGTCAAGCCGTATTATTATAGAAAAAGGGGGGCTATGCCAGAGGACACTGAGGGGGGGGGTATCATGACATAGCTTTCAACCCTTTTTTATTATAAGTATACAGAATAAACCTTACAGAATGATTGCAGAATCATTACATTTTTGTAATTAAGAGGAGATGTTTTTTTTAAACGGAAAGCGTTAAATAACTGAAAAGCTTATTTTTGAATTCGCTTTGCTGAGGCGAAGCTGAACACAAGATGATTTTTTTAAATCATGTCTTTTTCTGCAAGCACATCAAGCAATGCTTTAGCCGTGGCAGTTTCTTCGGTGATTATGATATCCGCACCGAATTTGTTCAATTCTTCCGCTGTCAGATGGTACCGGCAGCGGACGAGGATTGTGCAGTCTGGATTACATGAGCGAATTGACTTAACAATATCTACTGCCATTATATCATCAGGCACACATACAATTACAAGCTGCGCAGTCTCTGCACGCGCACGCTCAAGTGTTTCAGGGTCTCTGGCATCACCTGTAATACTTGCTATGCCCTGAAGAGATAGAGGATGGAGGTTAACAGGGCTCAAATCCACTGCACAGACTAAAAACCCCCGCGTCTCAAGGTGCAGTGAAATCTGTTTGCCAATATGGCCAATTCCAACAATAAGAGCACTGGGGAGATCATTCTGCATCAACTCTGCTGTGGGACTTTCACTAAAAGACCCTGAAGAGGTTTCGTATGCCATCAGCCTGAAACCTGTTTTCAGCAAGATCGGAGTTAACACCAATGATCCGATAGCAAAAACCAGCAAAAAATCATAGTGTGATTTTAAAATCACACCAGCCTGCAGCCCGGCAAAAGCAAGGATGAACGCAAACTCACCAATCTGTGACAACCCTAACCCAATGCCAAACGACGGGCGCCATGCCAGTCCGGTCAGTCGTGCTGCAATGCATCCTGCAGTTGATTTGATCAGCAGAATGCTGACAAAAGCACCTGCTGCAAATAGCGGTGCATGCATAATGATTTTGGGGTTAAAGAGCATGCCGAGGCTTACAAAGAATATAGCGGCAAACGTTTCCCGAAATGGAAGTACAAGAGCATCTATCTGGCCGGTAAGGCGATTCCCGTTGAGCACCAGCCCGCAGGCAAAGGCACCCAGCGAAGGTGGGAGTCCAGCCTTATACGTGACTGCTGTCAGTACACCGAGAAGAGACAAAACAAACAGGACGATCAATTCGGGGCTGCGTTGTCTGGACAGAAACGGAGATATCCATAATTGCAGTATTTTACGCAGTACCGGGATGGTAGCTATTAGAAATGTCGAATTAATTGCCATGAAAATATAATCGACAATGCTTCTCTCAGAGGTTTGTCCCGTAAGCAGAGGTACAAGTAAAAGGATGGGTACAATTGCCATATCCTGAAACAGCAGGATGGCAAGCGAGCGCCGCCCGCCCGGGCTTGCCGTCTGGCCGTACTCTGCCAGGGATTTGAAGACCAGGATGGTAGAGCTCAAAGCAATTGACAGGCCTAAAAACATGGAGGGTTCCCACGGCAACCCGGCTGCGATCCCAAAGCAGGCCACAGGGAGAGCAACCAGCATCATCTGAACAGCACCACCAACCACAATATGACGCCCGAGGCTGGTCAGTTCTTTCAGTGAGAATTCAAGCCCGATTGAAAACAGCAGCAGGAGAGCCCCTGCCTCAGCGAGATATTCAATTTCATGGTGCTGACCGCCAATCCAGCCAAAACCACCACTTCCCACCAATGCACCAACAGCAATATAACCAACCAGCATAGGGATTTTCAAAAACCTGCAAAAAAGTCCTGCAAAGAAACCTGACACCAGAATTGTTAAAAGATCGAAAATAATTAATTGATTCATCCGACTTTGTCTATCCCTCCCTGGCCTGTTGTAATATCATCAGTTTTTCGTTTCGCAGCTTGTATATGCGCTTCATGGGTTTTTTAAATTGCTTTTGTTCAGCCTTACACATGGGTGTATAGCTGTGCACGAGAATAACCCGGCTCGAACTGATTTCTAAGCATGGATAAAAGATTATATAAAAAACCGGCCCCAAGGGTCGGTTTTTTATTAGCGTGCAATATCAAATATAACAAAATCAAAATCAAAATCAAATTTTTTAGTAAATTAATCTTGATGAAACTGAAAATAGTTGCCATGCCTGTTCCGCCTTTGTCGAGGCAGACTGCAACGGATGGAAGAGATAACTGCTTGATAATGCGGGTTTCAGGTTGTACTTTGTCACGATGTTATCGGGCGGGAATGACACTGGAAAGGTTTTTGCGATTTCATCAATCTTTCTATGTGTTCGTATCCTCATCAGCATTTTAAGCATATCCCTGCACCGAAACATGGCAGGAAGGTAAATGGTTAAGTGCTGTTTTGGATCAGCCTGCGAAGTTTAGCAATATTCCGGCGGCAACAGCTGAGCCGATAACGCCCGCCACATTCGGTCCTATGGCATGCATGAGGAGAAAGTTTTGCGGGTTGGCCTCCTGCCCCATTTTGTTGGCCACGCGTGCTGCCATGGGTACAGCTGAAACACCCGCTGCTCCGATGATGGGATTAATACCTTCTTTGGAGAGAAAATTCATGAGCTTGGCCATCAAAACCCCGGCGGCTGTTCCTATGGAAAATGCAACCAGGCCCAGAAGTAAAATACCAAGTGTTTCAAGCTGCAAAAATGATGATGCTTGAAGCTTGGCGCCCACGGCCAGCCCGAGCATGATCGTCACGATGTTAATCAGCGCGTGCTGGGCAGTTTCGGACAGGCGGTCTACAACGCCGCATTCCCTCATCAAATTGCCAAAGCAGAACATCCCCAGCAGAGGCGCGGCATCAGGCAGCAGGGCAGACACAAGCGCTAAGAGTACCAGCGGGAACATGATCTTTTCAAGCTTTGTGACATGTCGCAGTTGTTCCATTTTAATGGACCGCTCTTTTTGAGTGGTAAGAGCGCGGATAATGGGAGGTTGAATCAGTGGTACCAGTGCCATATACGAATAGGCAGCCACAGCAATAGCACCCAACAGATCAGGCGAGAGTCTGCCTGCCACAAATATGGCAGTCGGTCCGTCAGCACCTCCGATAATGCCAATAGAGGCGGCATCCCTGAGACTGAAATCGATTCCGATGCCCGCGGTTGTCAATGCCAGGGCACCCAGCAGAGCAAAAAAAATTCCAAACTGGGCTGCTGCTCCTAATAAAAGTGTTTTGGGGTTTGCAAGCAGGGGCCCAAAGTCGGTCATGGCACCGACGCCCATGAAAATCATGAGCGGAAAAACACCGGTCGGCAAACCAATTTGATAGATCAGATAGAGGATACCATCTGAAAATCCGGCGGTCGAGGCAATTGAACGGGCTGCTTCCCTGATCGCATTAGGCGCTTCATAATAGGATAGGCCGTTGAGCACGTTCTGGATAGAGTCCACAACATCAGGAGTACCAAACTGCAGGGCGTGTGATACGCCCGAAGCCGCAAGCCCTGCACTTGGAATGTTGGCCAGTAAGCCGCTAAAACCGATTGGCACCAGCAGCAGGGGCTCAAAATTTTTCTTAATTGCCAGAAACAGAAGCAGCAGGGTCACAGCTATCATCACCACCTGGCCCGGCTCAAGGTGATACAGGCCTGTACTGTGCCATAATTTTATCAGTTTTTCCATAAATCAACTAACCTCTAAGCAATAGTAAGCAGGGGATCACCAACTTTAACGGTGTCACCAGCATTGACATGAACGTTCATAACAGTGCCTGAACGATGGGCACAGACCTCAGTTTCCATCTTCATGGCTTCCATAATAATTACAACCATATCGTCCTGGACAACCTGACCCTGTTTAACATTGACACTGATAATATTGCCCGCAAGAGGAGCCGAGAGAGGCTCTGCGTCGATGACCCTGGAGACCGGTGGGACAAGGGCTGTTGCAGCAGTCTCTTCTGAAGGCACAATAGCGCTGATCTCTCCCCCGTCAGCAACCTGGACGGTATAGGAATTGCCGTTTACAGTAACCGTGTAAACACCCCCAGATTCGGTGGTGTCCCCTTCTGAGATTTCAGTCGGTACGGGTTCAAAGGCATCAGGGTTGCCCCGGTTTTTCAAAAATTTCAGGCCTATCTGAGGAAACAGGGCAAAAGTCAACACATCTTCAACCTCTTCAGCTGCCAGGTTAAAAGAACATTTGGCAGCATTTTCTTTCAGTTCTGCAGTCAGGCTTTCAAGTTCATTTTCAAGACTGTCAGCGGGCCGGCATTTCATCTCTTCTGCACCATCAAGTACTCGCTCTTGCAGTTCCTGGTTATAGTCTGCTGGCGCTGCGCCATATTCTCCCCGCAGCAGGGCTGACGTTTCCTTGGCAATGGTCTTATATCGCTTTCCAGTCAATACGTTCAGCACTGCCTGGGTTCCCACGATCTGGGACGTGGGTGTTACCAGGGGGATATAGCCGAGGTCTTTACGAATACGGGGAATCTCGTCCAGAACATCGTCCAGTTTATCACCGGCCCCCTGCTCTCTGAGCTGGTTTTCCAGATTGGTCAACATGCCACCTGGCACCTGTGCAACCAGGATACGGGAGTCAACGCCCATGAGCGCTCCTTCAAATTTTTTATATTTTTTTCGGACATTGCGGAAATAAGCCGCAATTTCCTCAAGCTTTACAATGTCAAGGCCGGTACAGCGCCCGGATTCTTCCAGCATTGCCACCACTGCTTCTGTAGGTGAGTGCCCATAAGTCATGCTCATGGAAGAGATGGCAGTATCAATATTATCAACCCCGGCTTCGACAGCCTTCAGGGCGGTAGCCATGGACATGCCGGTTGTGGCATGGCAGTGAAGATGCACCTGGATAGCAAGCGTTTCTTTTAGCCTTCCGACAAGTTCATAGGCCGCGTAGGGCTTCAGCAGCCCGGCCATATCTTTAATGACGATCGAATGGACGCCTAGGTCCTCAATGGCCTTTGCCGTATCAAGCCACACGTTAAGGGTGTGCACCGGGCTGACAGTATATGAAATTGTGCCCTGGGCGTGTTTGTTCTGCTTCAGGACTGCTTTTACAGCTGTTGACAAATTACGCACATCATTCATGGCATCAAAAACACGGAAAACATCGACACCGTTTGCCGCGGCACGCTCCACAAATTTTTCCACAACATCATCGGCATAGTGGCGATAGCCCAGGAGATTCTGGCCGCGCAGAAGCATCTGCTGCCGGGTGTTGGGCATGGCAGCCTTGAGCCGGCGTATGCGCTCCCATGGGTCCTCACCGAGGTAACGTATGCAGGCATCAAAAGTGGCACCGCCCCAAGTCTCCAGCGACCAAAAGCCGATCCGGTCAAGCTTTGCGGCAATTGGCAGCATATCGTCAATGCGCAGCCGGGTAGCAAAAAGCGATTGATGAGCATCCCTCAGGACAACTTCGGTAATACCAAGGGGTTTTTTTTTAGTAGTCATAGATACATTCCATTATTTTAATTAAGTTGCACATGTTTTAAGCCACCTTCGGGATTCAGCATGTTGACCTTATTGATTTGATTAATTCCTGCCGGGGCGCCGGCGATGCAGGTAAACGGACTCCTTGATAACCTGGATCAGTTCATTGTCAATGACGTTGGGTTTGTTGGACGGAATTTGCGCTCCAGCATCAAGTGCATATTTGTTAATCAGAGAGGACATCATACCGGTTACCAGCACGAGGAGTGCCAGAAATACGAAAACCGCCCCCATTCCTATGAGCATTAGTTCCATACCGCTTGCAAGTAAGGGATTCATGTTTTAGCTCTCCTGAATTCTGTATTTCTGGTTACAAAAAGCGTGAGATTGTCACGTAACAGCTAAAGAAGCAAAAAGCCGGGACTCTGCCTTTTAAGAGGTTTTGAGCTCCGGCTTACTGTTTAGCTAACCTTCTCTATATGAGAATGTTTTCTAACTCGATTGCCGAAAGAAAAAATATTTTTTTATTGTTTTGATATATCAGTCGCTGCTACTGCAACGACTTTTTTTGAGCATATCGAAGTAAAGGTCTTTTTTTAATCTGTCTTCCAAATTTTCGTTTCTGGTCAGGCAAATGAACCTTTCCCCTGTTACTGTGCTGACATCTGTATACAGGTCCGAAATTTCCCGGGTCTTCTCCCAAACTGATCTTTTTTGAAACTGGCTATAAAGCCAGTGATTTTTGCTTCCTGTTGGGCTTTTGTCTTGCTCAGCACAACTTCTGCACATATTCTATATCTCCAAATATAACAAAATCCAGGAATAAAAGCAACCAACAAATTTATTTACTCAAGATATCTTGCTGTACGACTACCGGGTTATTACATTTCTGCAACGAAAAAACGATAGCAGGACTGGCTATTTAGCGGGAAATCTGAGGATAACCGTGGTACCCTGTGAAGGCCTGCTGAGGACCTCGATTGTTCCGCCGTGCAGGGCCATAATGGATTTGACTATTGACAGTCCCAATCCGCTACCCCGGGTATCATGAAATTTGGCACCTGGTGTTCGGTAGAATCGTTCAAAAATATTCTGCAATTCTTCGGCTTCAATTCCAATACCGTTGTCCCTGATTGAAATCGACAAAAACTGGTCGCCATCTTCCTGAACATCGATATTGATATTGGTGCCGGAGGGCGAATACCTGAATGCATTTGAAAGAATATTGGTAACCGCCCTGCGAAGCAGAAGCGGGTCAGCATAAACTGGTCCACCCCCGCTGCACTGCACGTGAATTTCTTTTTCTTCAGCCAGAGCTTCATAATATTCCAGAACCTCCTGTATCTCTTTTAGCGGGTCGATCTCTGTCCGGTCAAGCTTGATATCAGTGTTTTCTGCACGGGCCAGAAAGAGCAGCCCTTCGATCATGTGCGAAAGCCGCGTATATTCCTCCAGGCTTGATTCGAGTATTTGTTGATACTCCTCAATGGTTCGGGTTTTGGAAAGCGAAACTTCAGTTTCCCCCATGAGATGGTTGAATGGTGTTCTCAGTTCGTGGGCAATATCTGTTGAAAAACGAGAAAGCATGATGAACGAATCTTCAAGCCGGTCAAGCATTTCGTCAAATGATGTTGCAAGCATTGTAAGCTCCCTGGGCCATCTGGCTGGAGCAAGCCTTTCATGAAGCTGTGAAGCCCTGATACGTTGAATAACAACGGCAATGCGTCTTAAAGAACTTAAACCACGGCGGGCAATAAGCATTCCGGTAATACCTGCCAGCAAAATGCCAATGATCAAAACAAGGTATATTTGTTTTCGGTACTGCTTCAGAATGGTCTCTTCAACAGTAACATTAAGAGCAGTATTAATGAGCACTTTGTGGCCATAACAGTCATGGCATTCAGCCCAGGCCGACATCATGAGAAAAACCTCACCCGAGGTTGATTTGAATTTTCCGGTCTTCCAGGGTTTCTCATTGACCTCATGAGGGTGGGGGAATGAAAGCATGTCCATCAGATCGCTTGTTTCTGACGTCATGATTGATTTGCCATGTGCATTTACAATTTTTACCAAATACTTGTGGAATTGGTAGCCGCCCCCTTCCCTCACTTCCTGTTCAAGTTCATGTACATCAAGGCGGGGAGAGCGGATAATGTTCCGAAAGTGTAATATTTTATCAGCCAGAAAACGCTCATCTTTGCTGTGGAGGGTTGTAACAAGGGCATAATACAAAAACCCGGTTGTTAGCGTCAGCATTCCAAAGGCTGTGAGGGCGTACGCAAGGGTCAGACGCGTAACAATTGAGTATGACTTCGGAGGAGGGTGCTGGTTTTTATTTTTTTTCAAGGACATAGCCTACACCACGCACGGTGTGTATGAGTTTTTCTGTGAACGGGTCATCAACTTTTGAGCGGAGGCGGCGAATGGCCACATCAACGACATTTGTATCGCTGTCAAAATTCATATCCCAGACCTGCTCAGCGATCATGGTCCTGGAAAGAACATCCCCTGAACGCTGTGCTAACAGGGACAGCAGAACAAACTCCTTTTGTGTAAGATCAATCTGCTGTCCGGCCCGCCTGACCTTGCGTTTCAAAAGATCAATCTGCAGGTCTGCAATCTCTATTGTCTGGACTTTTTGCACTGGTGGCCTGCGCAGCACAACCCGGACACGGGCAAGCAACTCGGAGAAGGCGAAAGGTTTCACCAGATAGTCGTCCGCCCCGAGTTCAAGTCCCTTTACGCGGTCCTCCACACTGTCTCTGGCGGTTAAAAAAAGTACGGGGGTAGTGTTGCCTGAACGCCGCATTTCTTCAAACACAACCCAACCACTTTTATCAGGCAGCATAATATCAAGAATAACAAGATCATAGCCTGAAACATGCGCTTGAAACAGTCCGGCTTCCGCGGTGTGAGCCACATCAACAACAAAACCGTTTTCTGTGAGCCCTTTTTTTAGAAAGCCGGCAGTTTTTTTCTCGTCTTCGATTATTAGAATGTGCATCTTTAGCCTGTTGTAATTAATTTACCCTCTTTCGTGTTTAAGTTGAAAATCAAAAAGAACTTATTTGGAACCGCAGATTCACGCAGACAGTCGCAGACTCCTGTGCGGATGACCTATCCGCCCAGGAACTTCCATCCCGATAAAACGGGATAAAAACATA
>JAJRXD010000151.1 GCA_024276465.1 Deltaproteobacteria bacterium | reverse complement strand
AACTGTTTAAAATATCTGAACACAGAGAATTTAAAAGCTTTATTAACTGCAGACATACACATGAGACTGCCGTCCTGATTTATCGGGACAATGACAGGGATGAACGCAGGTTTTTTTCATATCACCACGAAGCACACGAAGAGCACGAAGAAAAAACTTTGAGATTGCCGTCCCGATTTATCGGGACAATTACAGGGATGAACTCAGGTTTTTTTCATATCACCACGAAGCACACGAAGAGCACGAAGAAAAACAGATGAGATTGCCATCCTGATTTATCGGGACAATGACAGGGATGAACGCAGGTTTTTTTCATATCACCACGAAGCACACGAAGAGCACGAAGAAAAACAGATGAGATTGCCGGAGCCTGTCCTGATTTATCGGGACAATTACAGGGATGAACGCAGATTTTTTCATGTCACCACGAAGCTCACGAAGAGCACGAAGAAAAAGAATATTAACCGCAGACACACGCTGACACATCCAGAAAAATTAATTATTACAAATATACGTCGAAGATCCTCGTTGGATAACGGGACAGACCATCAGGCGGTCGATCAGCCTTCGTTTTTTTAAACTACGGCAGGACAGGCCTGCCCGCCTGACGGGTATCATAAATTATAATGTCATATCCCCTGTTTTTCGGGGAAACTCCTGGCCCATTTGCCTCTTGACATTCAATTAAAAATTACTTACCCTTTTTTGAATTACTTTTAAAAGGAGAATGTGATGCAGACAACTATCTCTAACAAATATCAGGTGCTAATGGCTAAGTCAGTTAGAGAACATCTTAACCTGAAACCCAAACAAAAGTTGACTGTTATAGAGAAAGACAAACTGCTTATTCTTATTCCTCAGTCTTCTCTTGAGGAGTTGAGAGGTATTGCAGCAGGCGCCAAAACAACTGACTACCGGGAAAAAAAGGAGGTTTTAATATGAATGTGGCAGTAAAAGATACAGCAAAACAAGTTATTGATGCTTTACCGGAAAACGTTACAATGGATGACATCATCCATGCTTTATATGTGAATGTTAAATTTGTCCATGGAGAAAGTGAAATACAAAATGGTAAAGGAGTTTCTCAGCAGGATGCTGAAAAAAGGCTGGAAAAGTGGTTAAGGTGATATGGGCTCCTTCTGCACTGAATGATATTGAATCAATAGCCGAATTTATTGCACGAGATTCGATTGACCAGGCAAACCTTTTTGTTGAACGGCTATTTGAAGCAACTGACCGCTTGCAGGATTATCAACTCTCTGGTCGCATAATTGCAAAGCCTCAAAAGACACAAAGAAGAAAAAACTTTGAGATTGCCGTCCTGATTTATCGGGACAATTACAGGGATGAACTCAGGTTTTTCATATCACCACGAAGCTCACGAAGAGCACGAAGAAAAACAGATGAGATTGCCGGAGCCAGTCCCGATTTATCGTGGATCCTCGCAATAACAGTGGGGATATTGTTGACACAACTCTCGTATTGTTGTTTTCCCGGCAAAACGAAACTAAAGTTTTCTGTACATTTCCAGAACTCTGTGCCATGGCAGGATATCAGTATCGCCTGATTTTCTTGGGTTTCTGTCATTCAGGGAAGCCACAACAAGTGGAGTGCGGGGGAAAGCTGATCTGAATGATTTTACTGTTGAGCCGGCAATATCTGTTTTTCCTGATTTGCACTCAAGAGCAAGTATGGGCCCATGTCCTCCGGAAATTATAATGTCTATTTCCTGATTTCTTTTCCGCCAGAAGGAAAACGTATGTTCTTTTCCATAATAATCACGCATGCGGATTAATTCAGTAAGAAGCCATGTTTCAAAAAGAAATCCCTTTTCTATTGCGGTTGGCGGATCATTCAGCCTGTTTTGAATAGCCCTTGCCACGCCACAGTCAAAAAAATAAAATTTTGGGCGGGCTTTTTTCCTTTCATTTCTGTCAAATGGCCATAAAAAAAAAACCTATCAGTGTATCTTCAAGAATTTGATAATACTCCTTAACAGTGCTTGAAGGAACTGAGCATTCCCTGGAAATGTTTGCAAATTCAATGATCTGTCCATTACTCTGTACTGCAATACTTAAAAAACGCTGAAACCCACCAAGATTTCTGGTCAGGGCTTCAGCCTGAATTTCTTCTTTAATATAGGTTGTAACATAGCTTTTAAGATGGCCTATGGCTAACTGTTTCTCCTGGTCAACAAGCAGGGAATATATTTTAGGTAATGTCCCGTATGTGAGTGCATTTTCAATTGAAAAATGCTGATCAATTTCCTCGAAAGTCAGGGGATGGAGCCTTAAATCAAGGCATCTTCCCCCAAGCAGATTAGCTCCTCCCCGTTTCAGTTTTCTTGCACTGGAACCGGAAAGAATGAATCTGTGGTTAAAACGGTCAATTCCCATCTGTACATAGTTGAGGATTGATGGAATTTTTTGAATTTCATCAACAACTACAAGAGAGTTCTGGGGCAAAATTGAAATATTTTCCCAGAACATTCCAGGCTTTGTGCGATATTCAAGCTCAAGCTCAGGATCAAGCAGATTAAAGCTTGCCTTTGGGCACAGTTTGTTCAGCAGAGTTGTTTTGCCTGTCATTCTTGGTCCTAAAACAAAGGCTGAACTCTTTAAATTATTCAGGATTAGTGTTCGATCAAACAGCATTTTTTTGCCCGCACAACACATTGTTGTTATATTATTAGTTAATATAACATAATAATGTTATATTAACAAGTTGTTCAGACGTGGTAAAAAATCTTTCCCTTTGTGGTGAAAAACAGAAAGATTACCACAGCCTGTCCCGATTTATCGGGACAATTACAGGGATGAACGCAGGTTTTTTTCATATTACCACGAAGCTCACGAAGAGCACGAAGGAAAAACTTTGAGATTGCCGGAGCCAGTCCCGATTTATCGGGACAATGACAGGGATGAACGCAGGTTTTTTCATATCACCACGAAGCTCACGAAGAGCACGAAGAAAAACAGATGGGATTGCCGGAGCCAGTCCCGATTTATCGGGACAATGACAGGGATGAACTCAGGTTTTTTCATATCACCACGAAGCTCACGAAGAGCACGAAGAAAAACAGATGGGATTGCCGGAGCCAGTCCCGATTTATCGGGACAATGACACACTAATTGATCCTCATGGCAGGACAGGTCGTCCTGTCATCTGCGTCAGTCTGCGTGCGTCTGCGGTTCCAGAAAAGCCATATTAACCGCAGACACGGGCAGGCTTGTCAGCCAACATGCCTGTAAAAAATATTTCCCATCAGCTCTAAAACAGGTAAAGGCAGCTTTGACATTAATCTTGTTCCTATTGTTTCAAGGTGCGTTTTATCGCTTACAAACCCCCCTGTTTTCATGTTGTATCTGTAATAGCTGATTGTCCTTTGCTCACATCCCCAGCCGTTTTTAAACTGAAGCAGGCCTTTGTTTGTGAGTGCTGTCCTGCCAAAGCAGAGGCTTTTAATTCCCTGGCTGCAAAACAGTCTGATCGATTCCCACATAACCAGGTTTGATGCCCTTAAATGCTGCTTTGTCCTGTCTGATGCACCGTATTTAAAGTAGGCTTTATCGTGAAACTGAAAAAACATGGCTCCTGCTATATTTTTTCCATTCTGGGAGGCAAGTGCAACAGTGCCATAATTTTTGCAAAGAATATGCGCGTAAATTTCCTTGAAAAAGAAAAAGGGCTGGGGTGGCAAACCCTGCCTTTTTCGTGTCAGCACATGAAGCCGGTAATACTGCCTGGTGGCTTCAAGGGAGTTGCTCAGTGTTACCCTGACTCCTGATCCAACAGCTTTTTTAATGTTTCTGCGTGTGCTGTCCCGAAACCCTGAAAAAATATCTTCCTCGTTTTGCGACAGCCGAAGGGTATGAACATGGTAAAGCCTTGATGGGGTATAACTGTTCAGAAGGGCTGAAGCATCCTTGAATTCCAGGGAAAGCCATCCAGCCTGTCTGCCGTATTTTATGATCCAGTTCAAAGCATCAGCAGAGTTTATGTTTTTGCCTGCTGCTGGCTGGCAGTAATCGGAAAATGGCAGGGATACGCCCCTGGTTCCGGTCAGAGCGCTTCTGATCTCCATGAATGGAATTATAAGAAGTGGCTCATTGCCATCAAATATTGAAAAATAGGCTGGTTTGTATCCGTATGAACTGGTCAGGACCCTGGCCCAGCAGGATGAGTGGAAGATTGAGCTTTGGGGGCTGGATTTTATCAGCTCGTCCCAGCCATTGTACTTAAGGGGGTTAATTACCTGCAGGTCTGAGCTGTTGAAAGAATGCGCATGCATAATATTGTAGTTCCAGTTATTTTTATTTATTCTAAAAAGCCTGTCCACCTGGCTGGATCATAGAACAGGAAGAAGAAAAACCTTTTGAGATTGCCATCCCGATTTATCGTGACAATTACAGGGATGAACGCAGGTTTTTTTCATATCACCACGAAGCTCACGAAGAGCACGAAGAAAAACCTTTTGAGATTGCCATCCCGATTTATCGGGACAATGACAGGCAGTGCATGTTTTTCATATCACCACGAAGCTCACGAAGAGCACGAAGGGTTATAAAACAAACCTTCTAATCCCATCTTTTAATTTCTTAACATTAAAATTTATCAGAAGACCTTTCCTGACACATGCCAGTTTCATATATGTCAAGAGTTGCGCTTCATGAATCCCCTTGAGTGCTTCCACACTTTTCAGTTCCAGAATTAAATCATTCTCAACCAGCAAATCAATACGATATCCGCAATCCAGATGTGTGTCTTTATAAATCACAGGAAGAGGATGCTGTAATTTGAATTTAATTGCTTTTAAAGAGAGTTCATGGGCGAGACATTGCTCGTAAGTTGATTCAAGCAAACCCGGCCCAAGATGTCTGTGGACTTCAATTGCACAGCCAATAACTCTGTTTGACAAATCATCAAATTCCATTTTTCCTTCGTGTACTTCGTGAGCTTCGTGGTGAAAAATCTTTTTTTAATACTACCACGAAGCACACGAAGATCACGAAGAAAAAGAATATTAGCCGCAGACACACGCTGACACACGCAGAAAAATTAATTATTACAAATATCCGTCGAAGATCCTCGTTGGATAACGGGACAGACAATCAGTCGGACGATCAGCCTTCGTTTTTTTAAACTACGGCAGGACAGGCCTGCCCGCCTGATGGGCATCATAAACTGTAAGGTCATATCCCTGTTTTTCGGGGAAACTCCTGGTAACTTGTAACCCGTTTTTTCCTCTGTGCCTGTCCAACTTTGTCCCTCTGTGCCTATATGTTTGCCCTGAGACTGCCGTCCTGATTTATCGGGACAATGACAGGCAGTGCATGTTTTTCATATCACCACGAAGCACACGAAGAAAAACCTTCTGCTTTAACCTGCATCCAGAATTTTTCCTCAGTGAGTGTCCAACTTTGTCCCTCTGTGCCTGGTTGTTTGCTTGACAACAGAGTCATGTTTTTTATACTGTTTCAGAGAACAACACTATTTTTGCCGTACTTGTGGTAAGATTTTCTTTATCTGCAAAATCTGAAAAAACAGTAAAATGCCCACAGCTAAAAAAACAGCTATAATTCTGGCATTTTTATTACTCCCCTGGTCCTTATATAAATTACTGGTGCCGGCATTGATATCAATACATTCATTCCTGTCCATTACCCGCCCCATAGATGCGCAAACCCTGGTTGTGGAAGGATGGATTTTTGATTACATGCTTGATGATGCTGTTCGCGAAATCCGAAAAGGCAAATATTTAACTGTTGTAACAACCGGGCGCAAAAAAATTTTTCAGCACGGCCAGGTCATATGGAATTAAAAAGCTATGCTGAAGAGTGCAGGCACCAGCTGTGCCAGCGCGGCATAGACCCTGCGATTGTTTTTGCTGTTCCAGCTCCTCCCTGTAAATAGCACAAAACATTTAATGCTGCCTGTGCTGTAAAAGCCTGGTTAAAACAGAATAAAATAAAATCTGTTAATGTTTTCACCGGCGGTCCCCATGGCAGAAAAACTTATCATATTTACAAAAAAACTTTAGGTGAAGACATTAATGTTGGCATTATATCGTGTAAAATCAAACATTATGACCCTGTTTACTGGTGGAGATCTTTTAGAGGCTTAAAGGTGACCCTCAAGTTTTTATTTGGTTATCTATATGCGTTAGTCTGGAGATTTCAGTGTGTCTGCTTCTGATTGCTTAATGCACTGGTTAATCTTTTCTGCCAGGATCCTGACATAAGGTTCAACCAGGGTTCCTCTCGGATATGCAGGGATTATCTGCAGGCAAACACCTTTTTCAGCAAGCCCGCCAAATCCGTAATATATCGGGTCAGTAAACCCGGCAGGCAGGGTTTTAGCTCCGAAAAGAGTTATTCTTCCGGGATATTTTTCAGGATAATATTCGGTCAGAGCCTGATCATAGGCCTCATCGACCCTCAGGTGGTAATATGGAACTTCCGGGGATATTCCAAGGAGTTTCAGCAGTCTGGTACGAGCTATTTTCAGCGAAACCTTCAGGCGGCTTATCTCAACCCGAGCCTTTTGCCTGAAAAATTCAAGCTTCATATTATTCTCTGATGAAAAAAGGTTCAGAACATGGTAGCAGATATTCAGCAGGCTGTTGAAGGCCCTGATGTGAAAGGGCAGGGGCCAGTTCAGGGATTGAATATTATAAATCTCAATCATGCCGAGGAAATTGACCTTTTCACCACTGGCTGTCAGCTGCTGAGCCATTTCAAGTGCAATTGTTCCGCCCAGGCAGTAGCCCCCCAGCAGATAAGGCCCTTCGGGCTGCACTGTTTTAATCTCTTTAATATATTTTGCAGCAACGTGCTTGAAATCAGGATTGAATTTCTCCTGCCCGTCAAGGCCGGCTGACTGCAGGCCGTACACTGGCTGATCATCACCCAGGTGCTGTGTCAGCAGGCGGTAGAGCAGCACATTGCCCTCTGCGCCGTGCACAAGGAAAAGCGGGCGCTTTGTGCCGTTTTTGCGGATCGGCACAAGGTGTGAGGACCAGAACGATGTGGTGTTATCCTCTTTCAGGACATCAGCCAGGAGTGCAATTGTTGGGGATTGAAACAGGGTTGACAGTGGTATGTTTTTGCCGAAAGCAGTCTCAATGTCCATAAAAATCTGAGCAGCCAGCAGTGAGTGTCCTCCAAGCTCATAGAAGTCGGCATCCCTCGGAATGTTTTTGATTCCAAGAGCCTTTTCCCATATGGAGGCAAGCTCTGCTTCAACATCGTCATGGGGAGGGTTCTGGGCTTTCTGACTTTGGTTTTGCAGGGATCTGTCTTCTGCTTCCGCACATTCATCATCAAAGTCAGTGTCGTTGCTGTTGACGGATATGTTTTTGGCTTTGACCCAGTATTTTTTATGCTCAAAGGGATAGCAGGGAAGGGGAATTCGTCTGCGCTGCTCATCATGGTAATAGCGGGCCCAGTCAATTTCAACACCCTCTATCCAGAGTCGTCCAAGGGTGCATGTTATAAATGCATAGTCTGACTCATGCTGTTCAGGGTTGCGAAGTGAGGACAGAGAAACGCAGTCAGTGCCGGAACTGAAATGAAGGCGTGCAAGTGACGCAAGGGTGCTGCCGGGTCCGATTTCAAGCATGATTTTGTCAGAGTCTGCCATGAGTGTTTTAATTCCGTCTGAAAACCTGACTGTTTTTCTCAGGTGATCTGCCCAGTATGCCGGGTCTGTGGCCTGGTCGGATGTTATCCATGTGCCGCTGATATTTGAAACAAAGGGTATGGAAGGGGGATGAAGATCTGTTTTAAGGATTGATTTCATCAGGGGTTCCACAGCCGGCTGCATCATTTTTGAGTGGAACGCGTGAGATGTATGCAGCTTCTGCGTGCGTATTTCAGTGCTTTTTCCCGGTATCCCTTGCCTGAGCTGGGCCTGAAATTTTTCAATCGCTTCATCTGAGCCTGACACTACGCACTGTGAGGGGGCATTGATAACAGAGATGCAAAGTTCATCATTGAGCAGGGGTTGCAGCCTGTTTTCAGGGAGTGATACAGCAAGCATTGACCCGCGCTCCTGCTCCTGCATCAGTTTGCCGCGAAGGGCAACAAGCGAAAGAGCGTCCTCAAGGTTAAAAACGCCTGCAAGGCAGGCTGCGACGAATTCACCGATGCTGTGTCCGATCATTGAGATTGGTACAATGCCGATGCTCATCCAGTACTTTGCAAGGCAGTACTCAATTGTAAAAAGAGCTGGCTGGGTAATGTATGTTTCGTTCAAAAGGTCTTTTGCTTTGTCCATGCCTGTCTCATCCGGGTAGATGAGATTGCGCAGGTCAAGGTTTAGAAACGGCTTCAGTACAGCAGCACAGTGATCAAGGTCTTTCTGGAAAGAAGGCAGTTTTTCATAAAGCTCCTTTCCCATGTTAACATACTGGGAGCCCTGGCCGGTAAACATGAAAACAACCCTGCGGTCAGGCTGCTCCACAACCCCGGTGCATGCCTGCTTTGCGTCTGGCTCATCTAAATATTTAATCGCAGTTTCAATCAGGTCACAGACAATAAAGCGACGGTGCTTGAAATGCCGGCGGCCGACCTGGAGCGTAAACGCAGCGTCAGAGAGATTTGTTTCAGGATGGCGCCTGAAAAAGGAAGATAAATTCCTGGTTGCTTTTTCAAGGCCGCTTTCTGTTTTTGCTGAAAGCAGTAAAATGGAACAGGGGCGTGCAGAGATATATGTATCATAATGCGGGGCTTCAGAAAGAACAGCGTGGGCATTTGTTCCGCCCATGCCAAAAGCGCTTATGCCTGCAAATCGCGGCTTGCCGTTGCCCGTCCATTCTGTCAGCCTGTCATTTACATAAAACGGGCTGCTTTTGAGTTTAAGCTCCGGGTTTGGTTCGCGAAAGTAAATAGATGGTGGAATTTTATTGTTTTTCAAAGCAAGGGCGACCTTAATGAGCCCCGCGATTCCAGCAGCAACATCAAGATGGCCGATATTAGGTTTAACTGATCCGATTGCGCAATATCCTGTATTGTCTGTGGTTTCACGGAAAGCTCTGGTCAGGGCTGAAATTTCTACAGGGTCACCAAGGGGAGTTCCGGTTCCGTGAGCCTCTACATAGCTGATCTCATCAGCTGTAACACCTGACATGGCCTGAGCTGTTGCAATTACTGCTGCCTGACCCTCAACGCCCGGGGCTGTGTAGCCGACCTTGTCTGCACCGTCGTTGTTTACAGCGATTCCCCTTATAACAGCATAGATGGTGTCCCTGTCAGACAGGGCATCCTCAAGCCGTTTAAGCACAACAATGCCAACGCCCTCGCCAAAGATGGTTCCGGAGGCATCTTTATCAAAAGCACGGCAGTATCCATCTGATGACAGTATCTGGCCTTTTGTGTACAGGTAACCTTTCATTCGGGGAGTTTGAAGAGAAACTGCCCCGCCCAGGGCCATGTCACACTGATATGTCAGAAGACCCTGACATGCCAGCTGAATCGCAACAAGTCCTGTTGAGCAGGCTGTCTGTATGACAATGCTCGGGCCGGTCAGATTGAGCTTGTATGAAACGCGGGTGGTCAGGAAATCCTTGTCATTGCCGATGAATATCATGGGATTAACAACAGATTCCATCTGGGGTGATGTTGAGAGAAGGTTTTTAAGAAGATAGTTGTTAATACCGCAGCCTGCATATACGCCAATGGTGCCTTCATATTTTTCAGGATCATATCCAGCACTCTCTATTGCCTCCCATGCGCACTCAAGGAAAATGCGCTGCTGCGGGTCGATGTGGCGGGCTTCGCCAGGGCTGTAGCCGAAAAAGGCAGCATCAAAAAGCTCCGGGCCATGCATTGTTCCGCCTCTTTTCACAAACCCTGAGTTGTTGAGGATGTATTCCGGAACACCGGAGCGCAGGCACTCTTCATCAGTATATGTTGTAATTGAATCAACACCATTGACAAGATTTTCCCAGAATTTTTCCGTATTATCAGAGCCAGGGAAACGGCTGGCAAGGCCGACTATGGCAATCCCGTCAAGAGCATCTTCTGTGCTGTTAACAATCTGGTTCATAATTGTTTTCTTTGCATTCTGGCCCTTAGCATTACTGTCCGGAGCTTTTGCCGGTTGATTGCTGATTTTTGCATCCTGACTTTTTCCTTTTCTTTATCAGGGGACGGTGCAGCATTGTTATTAATGTGCCTGGCAAGCGCAGTAATTGTTGGATATTGAAACATATCCACAATGGTAATGTCAGTATTGAATATCTTTATCAGGTCAATAACAATTTGAGGAATCAGTGTTGAATGGCCGCCGAGGTCAAAAAAACTGGCATCAGCACTGATCAGATCCAGATTAAGGTATTTTTTCCAGACCTCTGCAATTCGGGATTCGGTCTTGTTTTGAAGCACTCTGCCAGGGACGGACCCAGCTGTTTTTTTATGGCAATTTTTCAAGTTTGAGGTTTCTAATGTGATACGGCTTTGAATCCTCTTCACATCAAACAGACTGGTCGCAATTTCAATCATAAAAGCACGCCGGGATGTTCTGTCTGAATCCCTGGAACCAGCGTTGTATGCCGGATCTTTGCTTTCAGGGGCTGCTGTATCAGGCGCTGATTCTTTTGGCCTGAAAACTGTTTTTTCAGCTGCAGGGGAAGGTATTTCATAGAGAAGGCCGTCATGTTTTGTGGTTTTAAAATTTTGTGCGACTTCATCTAAAAAATTTCTGACAGGCTGATTCCTTTCTGTTGTCCTGTAATGCAGGCATACTTGATCAAGGTTTTCCTGCAGGGCGATTTTTCCAATATGGGCCAGCATGCAGTGCTCAACCCCTCGTCCCAGGGCCCTGCAGCTCAGGAGAAAAGTATCAACATCAAGATGACCTGATTTTTTTTCAGCAATAATTACCCCTACAAGCCCGTAATCACCAAATCGATCCCTTACATTCACAACGCGGGACACTATTGATTCCTGGCGGCAAAGAGATTCAATCTGGTTTTCATTGCGCCTTATTGTCCTGAGATTAAACTGGTTGGTCCTCAGGGTAAGCTGGGAAACCCTTGGGATATCGGATTTCTGAAGCTCGGAAATCCTGATATCCAGCTCAAGCCTGTTTATAAAATCAGCAAAAGACAGGGTCTCATTCAGGAACTGCTTGCGCTCCTGAGAGTTTTTATAATACTCAGATCGTATTGTGTCTTCTCTGGTAATTTTCAGGTGATCAAAAATCCACAGGTTTTTAAAAAATTTTTTAATGTCAACATCAGATTCCGGCATCTGAACTGTAAAAACTCCGGGACAGCCTGCCTCGACCTCAGCGCATTCCAAAGGGCTGTCATCAATAAATATTATGCTGTCAAGGCCGATATTCAGTTCTTTTGAAAGAGCTCTCAAGTTAACTGATTTGTGGGACCAGTTGATCTTTGCTGCTGCCAGGTGAGATCGCTTCAGGATCATGTCCGGGTGAGTGTCAAAAACCTCATGTACATCAGCAGCATTGTTCTTAGAGCAGATACAGATCAGCCTGCCGGCATTGTGCTGTGATAAGATAAATTTCTGGAACCATCTCCTGTCCCTGTCTACTGTGACCCCCAGTGCACCATCCTCTGCGACAACCCCGCTCCAGAGTGTCTGGTCGCAGTCAAGGACAATTGCTTTACAGGGCTCGCTGAAAACAGTGAAAGCTTTTCTCGCTATCAGGGTTGCAGCAGAGACAAAGAACTGATCTGTATAGGGGATATGACCGATTTTTTCCCCCAGAGGCTCGTAATATTCGTCAACCGGACAGGTCTCAAGGATTTCAGAGCCCGGGACCGGGAACACACCATTTATGGAGCTTAAATCCCGGCACAATTCATTTTCAATCCTGCTGACAGCTGACTGATAAGCTTTAACAAGCATACGTTCTGGCGAGGGTGGGCAAAACAGAATTAAAAGTGGAGCCGTCATTTTTTTTGATGCTGATTCAACTGCATGCAGGAATTCATGAGCATTGTGTCCTATGCTTTTAATACCTGCCTCAGAGATACATTCAGCACTGCCTGGCTCAGAAGATCTGGTTTGCATCCAGTCGTCAAGGCGAACAAGAATAATATTTATACCATTACTGTTTTTTGAGAAGATGCCGGCAGGGTCCAGCAGCTGCTGGAACACCTGGCTGTACCGGGAAAATACTATTTCAGTATTAATGGCAAGTTTTTCTGTCCAGAAGCTGAGGGCAGGTGCTACTGGCTCGGCAGTAAAGGTTGCAGCAATTGCCAAGGTTTTTTTGACAGGAGGAGGGCTGGTTTTGAAATTGTCAGACTGGCTGACAAAAACAGAAACCTTCTCATCCGGATGTTCAAGAATTCGGGAAAGGATTAACCTGTAGTCGCTGACAATCCTGTAAGCTGTTTCAGAAGTGAAAATATCCGTGCAGTACTTTAAAACAGAAAAAAGATATTTTTCAGTGTCAATTATTTCAAGAGTCATATCGTACTGGCCCTCCTGCTGGTGAACAGGGTAGGGAAGGATTTTGAGCGGGCCAAATGCCACAGGGCTGTTACTGTTTGAAGGGCATAAAAAGTCTGCTGCAGCGCCGAGCATCCTGCGCTTAAGCATGTTAAACATAACCTGAAAAACAGGGGCAGTGCCGGGCTGGCGGCTGATTTCAAGATTTTCTACAAGCAGTGCAAAAGGATATTCCTGGTAGTCTAAGGATTCAAAGACTGTTTTGCTGGTATGGCCAAGATATTCTCTGAATGTCATTGACAGATCGACCCTGGTGCGAATGACAACAGGGTTGACAAAATATCCGCAAACATTTTGATATTCCTTTCTTGTGCGGCAGGCAACAGGTGTGCCGATGCAGATATCTTTCTGCCCTGACATCCTTGACAGAAGCAGCTGAAACACAGACAGCAGCAGGGCATATACTGTTGTGTTGCAGGTTTTTGCACACTCTTTTACCTTGTCATACTGCGTGCCTTCAATGTTAAAACAGACTGAAGATCCGTTATGGCTTTGTACTGAAGGCCTTTTATGATCAAGTGGCATATCAAGGCTGGCTGGTGCTTCGTGCAGCTTCTTTTTCCAGTAATTCAGAAGGCGGGCACCTTGAGGGCCCCTCAGCATTTCAGCCTGATGGCTGATATAATCAGTATATTTGCATGAAACTGGCTCAGGATGAACAGCTGTTTTGCCCGGGCCGGCTTCATAAAAAGAGATAAAATCTTCAAGCAGAATATGTATGGAATGAGCATCGCAGGCAATGTGGTGCAGGGTAATAAGAAAAAGGTGATTATTATTATTGCGGCTGAAAATCTGAAACCGCAATACGGGTCCTGCTGTCAGGTCAAATGGTTTTTTATAACTGGCAATAACTCTTTTGTTCAGCTCAATGTCATCCCAGGCAGCAGCGTCAATGTGCTCAAAGGCAATATCTTTTGTGCTGTGGACCTCCTGGAATACTGTTTTGCTTTCCTCTGAAAGAGTATAGGTGGTTCTGAGTATTGGGTGCCTGGAAACAAGGCTTTTCAGAGCAAATTTAACAGCATCGGCATTTACAGGGGACAGGACCTGACAGGCGGCAGCAACATTGTAGGCCGGGGATTCAGGTGCCATTTGATGGAGGAACCACAGTGACTGCTGATTACAGGATAAAGGTATTCGGGCTTTTACTGCCTGTGCCGGTTTCGTCAGCTCTGCAATCAGGCTGTCCCTGTTATCCCTGAACAGTTTTTGCAGTTCCGGCGTCAAAGCACCTTTAGGAGCCCGGAACTTAAGGCTGCTGCTTTCGACCCAAAGCTCTATCTGGTTTGCACTGGCAACAGTGATAATATCCGCAGCCTTCATATTTCCCCTTATTCCCAGATATCAGAATCTTTTTTTTCTTTCCGGGCATGATTGTTTCTGGAATCAGCTGAAATGCGCTCTGTTTTCTTGTTGTTTTTCATCAGGCTGTCAAGCAGAAGCCTGGATATATCTTTAATGCAGCGACCTTCAAAGAATTCAGCAACTGAAATATCTGCCCCGGTCTCTGACTTGATAATATTTTTCAGCTCAACAGCTGACAGGGAATCAAAGCCCTGGTCTATAAGCGAAAGGTCAGACCTGAGCCCGGACACCTCAACATCCAGAGCACCTGCAACCTGCTCGCACAAATATTTTTCAATCAGCTCAAGTTTTCGGGGTTGTTCAATGGTTTTAATATCAGCAGCAAGAGATTTATTGTAATTGTGTCTAACTGATTGTTCAGGTTTTTTAATAAAATTTTTCGGCATGGCCCGGGGGTTTTTCTCACCAACTGCCATGAAAATCTGCCTGTAAAAAGCATGGTTGTCACTGCCCAGCAGCGCATGCCACTGAACAGCAATTTCATCCAGGGCTTCGCGTGTCAAATAGCCCTCCTTTACAAGCTGTGATGATATGCCAATGCCTTCAGATTCCAGAAACAGCCTGTCTCCGGTTATTTCGCTGTGGGCGCATGCTATCTCCATATCAATATTAACAAATCCTGCCTGCTTGAGGATTCCCGGCAGTTCACGTCCGATTTTAGGGTTGCCGCCCCCGGCCTGCCTGGAGCGGCAATATGCATCGTAGAGTTTTTTCAGCTCAGGGATATCAGGACAGGTTCTTAAATGAAAGTCAAAGTCATTGGCTACAAATACTGCTTTGCCACCAGTCTTCAGGACTCTGTAAAGTTCCCTTGCCGCGCCAATCGGATCCGGCAGGTGCTCAAGCACCAGACGGGTGATTACAAAGTCATAGGTGTTGTCCGGAAGGCCGGTGCTCATGATGGATTGCTGAATGACATCATAGCGTTTCTGACCATTCATGGCAGCGTTTTGCTTCAATATATCGAACAGATAAGAATCCACTTCAAGGGCAGTAAAGCTGCTGTTCGGGAATTCAGCTGAAAGGTTTTCAATTAGATATCCAGGGCCGCTTCCGCATTCCAGAACAGTCATGGAATCTTTAAGGCCAAACATGCGGTAGAATTTGATCTCTTTTTTCCAGAAGAGATCCACCTGGGCTTTTAATCGCTTGACCTCGCTGCCGGCATTAGCTGTAAAGGTCTGGAGCTGGTATGATCCGGTTTGTTCCATGGAAGTATCTGTATAGAGTTATTGTCAATATGCAGTTTTCAGGTGCTTAAGTGGTGAGCCTTTCAGCTACATCCACAAACTGCACTGCTTCAGGAGTCATTGCAGATTTTCAACTGTATTTATTAATTTTTTGTCATTGTTTCTATCAAACACCACGTCAATTATAACTCGGCAATATCTGTGCGTAAATTAATAAATTCCGGTGCTTTTTTAAAAAAGTTTTGGCAGTGAATTTCAGCACAATTAAATAATAAGCTGTTACCTGGTTTCAGCCTGTTACAGCAAGATTTTTCTGCAAAAGCAGGTTTGCAGGTGGTGAACTATGATGCAATTGAAAACTATAACAAAACTGTTGAATATTCCAAATTAAAAAGTGATAAGAATAGCTAAGAAAGCATTATTGCTTTAAATGTAAAAGATTGCCGGAGCCTGTCCCGATAAATCGGGACAGGCTCCGGCAATCTCAAAGTTTTTTCTTCGTGTTCTTCGTGGTGAAAAGAAAAAGAAGTGAACCATCCCGACAGGCGTGGATAAACTCCGGACATGATGGTGAAAAAAGGGAAAAGCCATACCCCTTTGTCATTCCCACATGTTTTTAGCGGGAAACCAGGGGCCTGATGTATCTGTTGCAGATCCCGGGCTTGTCTCGTGGCACAAAGTACTGTTATGACCGAAGAAGGGATTGTAAAAATTTACCAGCTGGTTTAATGATCTGTTCAGTAATTTTCATAAAATATAAAACAAAATAATCAAGATATTTATAAGGTTTGTTAAAATAAAATAATTTCAACAAATCTTTTTTGCTGTTTGGCATCAGATCGATTTTTTCTGTAAGCACCCCCTCTTCAAGAGCACTTTTATATATCCGGGTGTCTTTCTCTATACGAATCCAGCCTATTCTGCCCCCGCCCCCACCTTTGCCTGAAAACAGACGTACTAACAATCCAAAAAAGGCTGCCAGGGTTTTAATCTTGTCCTGTAATCCTATTCCTGGCAGTGAGAAAAAAAAGTTGTATTTTGCTTTAATGCCACTCATACCTCTTATGATTTTTTGAACCTTTTTAATATCTTTTACGCTAATACCCTTGTTCAGGCTTGACAGCCCCCTGTTTGTGGCTGCATCCGGCGAAAATTCCATCTGGTAGCAGCCCGCCTTTTTTGCAAGGCTCAAAAGCTCCTCTGTTGCATTTTTTATTTCATACCAGGCACACCATTTTACATCAAGATCTCTTCTGACAATTTCCCTGCAGATCTCCATGGAATGACTCAATGGAACATTAAAAATATTATCTACAAAAGAAAATGATTTTACCCCTAAACCCATAAGGTATTCTATTTCATCAACAACATTTTTGGGTGGTCTGAGCCGCAATTGGTTGCCACTTAAAAATGGGTAGTTACAGTATGTGCATTTCAGCACGCAGCCACGCTTGGTCTGAATGCCGATGCTGCCGGAGTCAGCTGCAATGTAGGGCTTAATATCAATCAAATCAGCGTCTCTTCCGGGCATGGGGAGATTTTCAAAATCAGGCAGGTTTCTTAAGCCTGTAAAATGTATGCTTTTATCTTTGCGGAAAAAAACTCCTTTGACGTTCTCAGGTGAATCAAGGTTCTCTATCAGATCTGAAACAGATTCATCTGCCTCCATATAAATTCCAAAATCTATTTCAGGAATCCGCTCCATTATATCCTGTGCAAACATTGTGAATCCAGGTCCGCCAGCCAGTATCCTGATCTTATGATCTGTTTTTTTTATCAATTGGATCGTTGGTATAATTGTTTGAAAATGCAAAAAAACATCAGTCCTGATGCAGGTATCAATATTCCTGATAGAAACCCCTACTATATCCGGCTTGAATTCCAGCAGGCACTGTTCAAGCATTTTACAGGAATGAGACAAGTCCCACAGGTTTAGATCCAGGATTTTTACAGTTTGCCTGGTCAAGGCTGTTGCAACATAACAGAGCCCTATGGGAAAAATGACAGGAGAACTCCTTCTGCCTAAATGTGATTGAATCAGCAATACTCGCATGTTTTTTGTCCTTAAAAAATCCAGTGTATTGTCAAAACAAACCCGGAGTTAATCTGTCGGAGTTAACCTGTAAAGATTTCATTAATCCGGAGTTAACCTGTAAAGGTTTCATAAAAATAAAAGGCTCACGCCTTAAATCCGCAACACGAAACTCGCAACCCGTCAACCCAATTGTCTCTGAGAGCTCTGTGGTCTTTTGAAAGTACCTCAGGCTGGTTCCTTTCGGCCAGCAGCACCATCATTATTCTTTTTATTATTATAACCTGGCTCTATCCAGGCAGTCTCTGAGCTTTGATGCAAGCTCAGCAACAAAAGGCTCATTAAGAGTCCCGGCTGGATATACATTAAGCTGGTGAACTTCAATGCTGCCTGTCAGATTGCTGCCCCAGCCAAGAAGTGGGTCCTCATACCCCGAGTATGCTGAAATAGTTTTAAAAACATCTATTTTCCCAGGGTATGGCCTGGGAAAATAGTTATAAGCAGCAGCATCATTTATATGATCCATAATAACAAGCGGGTGTCTGGAGCGAAGCTTTGCTTTATGTAACAGCTGCGTAAGTTTGACTTCGAGGCTGAGAAAAACCCTGCGTTTTGATTCCAGTGCTTTTTCTTTCAAAAACGCTTTTCGGCCAGCTTTGTCTATCATATTATAATTAAGGATGTGAAATGCAATGCGCTGACAGTTATGATAAATCAGCTTGGGCAAACTTGATTTTTCCCACCCGTTATAAGTGTCAAACATTGCAACCAGTGCTGTTTTGTGGTGGCTTTTTTCAAGCTGGCAGGCCATTTCATAGGCGATTGTGCCACCCATGCAGTAGCCCGCGAGAAAATAGGGTCCGTGGGGCTGCAGGTTTTGTATTTCAGAAATATATTCAGAAGCCATATCTTCAATGCTTGTGTGAAACGGCTTTTTCCCGTCAAGGCCTTTTGCCTGCAGTCCGAACACTGGCTGATCTGAACCAAGGTGGTGAGCGAGCTGGCGGTAGAGAAGAACATTGCCGCCAGCACCGTGTATAAGGAAGAGGGGTGGCTTTGATCCACCAGGCTTTATGGGTACAAGAGACGACCATGGAGCCTGACAGTTTTTCTCTTTTATAAACTGTGACATCTGTTCAATGGTTGATGCCTGATACAGCAGTGCGAGGGGCAGCCTTACACCAAGCTTTTTTTCAATTGCAGAAAACAATCGAACAGCAAGCAGGGAATGACCTCCAATATCAAAAAAATCATCGTGGATCCCGATGCAACTCAGGCCTGTAATATTCTGCCAGATGCCTGTGAGCAATTCTTCTGTTTTATTTCGCGGCGCAGCATACTCTGCAGGTGCCGGGGATTCCCTGATTTCTGCTACAGGAAGGTTCTTACGGTCGATCTTTCCGGCAGGGGTCAGGGGCAGCTCCTCAAGCAGAACAAAATGCTGGGGGATCATGTAGTCAGGAAGCCTGTTTTGAAGGTGCTTTCTCAGGTTTGAGGCTGTTGGATCCATGCCTGCCTTTGGAACAATGAAGGCAACCATGCGCATATCCCCGGGCTGCTCTTCGCAGACCGCTGCAGCGCATTTGTCCACTGAAGGGTGCTCGTTCAGAACGCTCTCTATTTCTCCAAGCTCAATACGGAAGCCCCTGACTTTGACCTGGGTATCAATCCGGCTCAGATATTCAAGATTTCCATCAGGGCGGAAGCGGGCCAGATCACCGGTTTTGTAGAGGCGTGCCCCCTGATCCAGACTGAAAGGATCAGGCAAAAACTGCTTTTGCGTCAGATCAGGAAGGTTTAAATAGCCAGGTGTTACGCCATTACCCCCTATGTAAAGCTCTCCGGGAACCCCCACAGGTACCGGCTGCATCAGGCGGTCAAGAATATAAACCTGCGTGTTGGCAATCGGGCGTCCGATCAGAATGGGGCTTTGGCTGTCTGTGATGCGGAAGCAGGTTGACCAGACAGTTGTCTCTGTGGGGCCGTACATGTTCCATACGCTTCCTGCACGCGGAAGAAGCTCCTTTAAGAGGTCCAGAGGGAAAGCTTCTCCTCCACAAAGCAGCTTTAAATTCCGAGTGCCTTGCCAGCCGGCTGCCAGCAGGAGCCGCCAGGTGCCGGGCGTGGCCTGCATGACTGTTGCCCGGGAGTCCTGCAGGGCTCTGAGAAGCAGGCTGCCATCTGAGGCTGTTTCGCGATCAGCAATAACAACCCGGCCTCCTGTGATAAGGGGCAGAAAGATTTCCAGCACATGAATGTCAAAAGAGAGCGTTGTTACAGCCAGCATAACATCATCTTCAGCAAAACCAGGCTCCTGCCTCATGCTGGATAAAAAATTGACAACTGCCCGATGCTGTACCTTCACACCTTTGGGCCTGCCTGTTGACCCTGAGGTATAAATAACATATGCCAGATTATTGCCTTTTGTAGAATGTTCGGGGTTGTTGTCTTTTTCACTGGCAATTTCATTCCAGTCTGCATCAAGGCAAAGTATGGCTGACCTGTTTTCAGGAAGAGCAGTTTCCATATGGTCCAGGGTTAAAATAACCGGCATGTCTGTATCTTCAATTATAAAAGCAATTCGTTCCTGTGGGTAGGTCGGATCCAGAGGAACATAGGCACCCCCTGCTTTTAAAACTCCAAGGATTCCCACGATCATTTCGATTGACCGTTCGACATATATGCCAATTAGAGTATTTGTGCCCACCCCCAGATCTCGAAGATAATTGGCAAGCTGGCTGGAGCGCTTATTAAGCTCCTGATATGTAATCTCCCTGTTTCCAAAAGTTACAGCATTATTGTGCGGGAGGCGGTTTGCCTGGTTTTCAAACAGCTGGTGAAAGCTGGATGTTTCAGGGACCTCTAATTGAGTTTTGTTTCTCTCAAAAAGGATATGTTTTTTTTCCTTCTCATTCAGCAGGGGGCAGCTGTCAATTTTTTGCAGGGGATCATCTGCTGCAGCGTTTAAAAGATTCAAATAATGCCCGGTCATTCGTGATATTGTAGCCTGGTCAAACAGCTCAGTGCTGTATTCCACAGCTCCTTTGAAAATATTATTCTCCTCCCACAGATACATCCAGAGATCTACCTGGGAAGAGCCCCTGTCTATTATGATATTTTGAAATTTAACATCCTTCAGTGCTACAGGTGGGAATGAAAAATTATGAAACGCAAACATCACCTGATACAGCGGGTGATGACTCATGTCGCGAGATGGTTTCAGGAGATCAACCAGCTGCTCAAAAGGAAATGTCTGATGGGAAAAAGCGTCCAGGGATGTTTTTCGTACTCGTGCCAGTAATTCCTTAAATGTAGGGTTTCCTGAAAGATCAGAGCGCAGGACCAGCATGTTAATGAACAGACCGACAAGCTTTTCAAACTCGACATGGTTTCGGTTAGCAACAGGTGTCCCTGTAATTATGTCATCCTGGCCTGAATATCTGAAAAGCAGAATTTTGAATGCAGTTAGAAAAATCATAAAAAAGGTTGAACCTTCCTGTTTTGAAAGAACCCTTAATTGATTTGACAGGTTTTCGGACAGCTCGAAAAATTCGAGAGAACCTTTATAGTCAGGGATTTTTGGCCTGGGCCGGTCAAAGGGAAGCTGCATTATAGGGAGCTCGCCTGCCAGCTGTTTTTTCCAATACTCCATCTGGCCAGTTAAATTTCGGGTTTTAAGCCATTCTTCATGCCAGGCAGAGTAATCAACATATTGTATGTTTAATTCCGGCAAAAGAGGTTCTTTGCTCTGCTGCAGTGCATCATATTGAGCAGCTATCTCCTTCAAAACAATGCCCAGAGACCAGCCGTCAAACACAATATGATGAACAATATAAACTAAAATGTGGAAATCTTTTTTCAGGTGCACTAAAAACCAGCGGTATAGAGGGCCTTTCTCAAGATCAAATGGACGGGCAGCAGCCTGCCTGATTATCTGTAAAGATGCTTTTTCGTCATGCCCCATCTCAGTTGCATCAATTTTGTTAAGCATAATGCTCGTGTGATTGTTTATAACAGCCCTGGGATCGCCCTGGTCGTTAATGAACGTGGTTCTGAGAGATTCATGTCTCTGCACAACAGCATCAATGGCATTGCAAAGCAGATCTGCTTTTAGTGGCCCCTCTATCTGCAGGCCCAGGGCCAGGTTGAATGCCGGATTTTCAGGCTCTAACTGTGAAAGAAACCATAATCTTTTTTGTGCCTGGGAAAGAGGAAGCTTTTTTTTGCGATTAATCCTCTGAATTGGAACGGGTTGAGGTTTTTCATGATCATCTGATTTAGCTTTAAGTACCCTGGCAAGGCTGTTTATTGTCGGGTTGTCAAACATCTCTTTCAGGGAAAGGGTAATCCCTGTTTTGTCACTTATTCGTAAAAGCACCTGGGATGCCCATACAGAATCTCCGCCAAGATCAAAAAAATTACTGTCTGAATCGATATTATTGATTCCCAAAAGATCCTGCCAGATAGAAGTTACAGTCTGGACAGTGTGATTACAGGTTTTTTCAGCGCCAGACTGCAAATCATCAGCAGATAGAGTAAAAGCATTGCCGGATGTCTCGTTTGAAGTAGAAGTCTGCTCATTAGAAATTTTGCAGGGTGATGATCTGTTTTTTTTAATGAGGCTGTCAGGCTCCAGCCAGAATCTTTTATGCTCAAAAGGATAGGTTGGCAAAGGGATGCGGTAGCGAATTTCATTTTTATACAGATCCAGCCAGTTGATTTTTGCTCCTGCAAGCCAGGCTTTGCCCAGGGATTGCAAAAACAGTCCAGTGTCAGAAAATTGCTGCCTGGGGTGCCGAAGCGACTGGATAACATGAATTTTGCCGGTATTATCATGGCTGTTAAAAAACCTTTCAGACTGTTTTACCAGGCTGCACAGGGTGTTTCCAGGACCAGCCTCTATAAAAATCCGATTTGAATCTTTTAAAAGTTTTTTGATCCCGTCTTTAAAGCGGACTGTTTTTCTTAAATGATCTGCCCAGTAAGCAGGGCTTGTTGCCTGAGATGGTGTTATCCAGTCACCGGTCAGGTTTGAGATAAAAGGGATTTCAGGGTTTTTCAGGTTTATGTTGTCAAAGGCTCTTTCAAAATGTTCAAGTACTGGCTCCATGATTCTGGAATGAAATGCATGTGATGTATGAAGCCGAAAAAAATTGATCCCATCTTTTTTTAGAACCTGCTCTAATAACTGAATTTTTTCAGTTTCTCCGGATAATACAGAAGATTCAGGACTGTTAAGTGCTGCAATCTCAATGTCATCATTTAAATAAGGCAGAACTGAATCCTCAGACAGGGCTACGCTGAGCATTGAGCCGAAAGCCTGCTGCTGCATTAAAGCCCCTCTCAGCACAACCAGCTTTAAAGCCTCATCCAGTGAAAATACACCTGAAAAACATGCTGCTGTGTATTCTCCGATGCTGTGACCTATCATGGCATCCGGTTTTACACCATGTTTTTTCCACAGTTTTGCAAGTGCGTATTCAATCATAAAGAGTGCTGGCTGAGCTATATTAGTCTGGTTGAGAATATTTGTGGAATTATTATCAATGGGTTTGCTTTTAAAGATAAGGCTGCGCAAGTCCATGTTCAGCAGGGGCGTGAGCACCTCAGAGCAGTAATCTATTACATCTCTGAAGCAGGCTTCGTTTTCAAAAAGTTCAAGGCCCATACCAGCATACTGAGAGCCCTGGCCTGTAAACATAAAAACTTTCGGGGTTTTTGAGGAAACAGCCTGGCCAGTATGTACTCTGGTTGCATCACGGTTTTTTATTGCAGATATTGCACTGTCCCTGTCAGTGCAGAGCACAGTGCACCTGTACTCAAAATGACGCCGTCCTGTTTGCAGCGTGTATGCAGCATCAGCAAGAATGATGTCCTGGTTTTGTTCAAGGTGTTCCAGAAGATTATCAGAGGCTTTTCCAAGAGAAACCTCTGTTCTGGCTGAAAAAGTTAAAAGCTGCCATTCCCCCCCCCTGTCAGCGGGGACAGGCATGGGAGCCTCTTCAACAACAGCATGGGCATTTGTGCCCCCAACGCCAAAACTGCTCACCCCGGCGCACCTGGGCTGCGCGTTTGCCTTCCATTCTTTAATCTCTCTGTTTACATAGAATGGGCTTGCTTCAAGCCTGAGCTCAGGTTTTGGGTTGTTGAAATTTATATTTGGCGGTATCTGCTTATGGTAAATGGAAAGTACGGTTTTTATTAAGCCGGCTACACCTGCAGCTGCATCAAGATGGCCGATATTGGCTTTGACAGTTCCAATGGCACAATATCCTTTTTTATTTGTAGATCTGCGAAATGCTTTTGTCAGGGCAGCAATCTCAATTGGATCACCAAGTGCGGTTCCTGTGCCGTGGGCCTCTATACAGGTAATTGCTTCAGGGTCAAGAGCAGCCATTTCATGTGCCATTGAAATAACTGTAGCCTGGCCATCAATGCTCGGAGCGGAAAATCCAGCTTTATGTGCACCGTCATTGTTTATGGCAGTGCCACTGATAACAGCAAGGATTGTATCACGATCCTCAAGTGCATCCTGAAGTCTTTTCAGGACAACAATGCCCACACCATCTCCAAAAGCAGTTCCATTCGCAGCAGCGTCAAAGGCCCTGCAGTGTCCATCCGGTGATCGCATATCTCCATCACTGTAAAGATACCCTCCGACGCGGGGCAGCTGCACATTAGCACCACCGCTTAATGCCATGTCGCACTGATAATCAAGCAGGTTCTGGCAGGCAATGTGGACAGCAACCAGAGATGTTGAGCATGCAGTTTGTATGTCGAGGCTTGGCCCCTTTAAATTAAGCTTATAGGAAACTCGCGTTGATAGAAAATCTTTATCGCTGCAAACCTGGGTTTGTCTTTCGTTCATGGAATTCAGGGCACGGTGGTTTGCAATTAGATTTTGCAGCAGATACTGATTCATGCCGCACCCGGCAAAAACACCTATGGAGCCGCTGTATGCTTCCGGATCATAGCCTGCTGATTCAAGTGCTTCCCAGGCAGTTTCTAAAAAAATGCGATGCTGGGGGTCAGTGCATTCAGATTCCCGTGGAGACATTCCAAAGAAGGCTGCGTCGAACATTTCAGCATTTTTTAGAATAAACCTGCTTTTAACATAATCAGGGTTATCAATCAGGGATTGTGAAACACCGGACTCCAGCAGCTCTTTGTCAGAAAATTCTGTTAAAGCCTCAACACTGTTTTTAACATTTTCCCAAAGCTGTCCTACGCTACCTGCCCCTGGAAAACGTCCAGCCATTCCTATTATGGCAATTTTTTCCATTGGAAAATTTTAATCATGAATCTGTTTTTTGTTTGCGGAGCTTTTGAATCATCTCTCGTCGCTCTGTAACTTTATTGCGTCTTGCTGCCTGTCTTTGTGAGGATGAAAGATGTTCTTTTACCTGTTCCCCGGGAGCAAGCTTTTTTGCAAAAAGAGCGATAGTCGGATAATCAAAAAGATCAACCAGTGACAGCTCTTTTGAGAATTTTTTTTCTAAAAGCTCAATAATTTCAGGTGCGTGGACTGAGCTTCCACCTGCTTCAAAAAAATTTTCATTTATCCCTATGCTTTCAATTCCCAGGATCTCCTGCCATACTGCGGCTACTTTTTTTTCTGTCAGGGTTACAGGAGCCTCATAGACTCTGTTTTTGTCTGAAGTCCATCCCTCATCAGGCGGTTTTATCTCCTGCTGTTCAGCCTGATTATGCCCGGGCTGTGATTGAAAAGCAGACTGATCCACCCTGTTATCTGTAGAATCATTGCCTGGCTTTTTTTCTCCCGCGCAGATAAATAATTGCCTGAAAATTGAATGATTTTCTATCTTTAATAATCTGTTCCATTTAAGGGCTATTCTGGAATATGTTTCCTTAGACAAATATCCGTCTTTGACTAACTGAGCAGGGATGCCGGATCCCTCGGATTTTAAAAATATTTCGTCTCCTGTGACATGGCTGTGGGCCTCCATAACCCGCAGATCTATATTTGAAAAACCGGCAAGCTTAAGTATGCCCGGCAGCTCGCGTCCGATTTTAGGGTTTCCGCCCTGTTTCTGCCTTGCAGCACAATATGCGCTGTATAAATCTCTCAGTTCAGGAATATCAGGATGGGTTCTCATGTGAAATTCAAAATCATTATCAATAAATACAGCCTTTTGCCCGGGTTTGAGAATTCTGTAAACCTCTTTTACAGCAGCAACTGGATCAGGCAGATGTTCCAGAACAAGACGTGTTACTGCAAAATCAAATGTATTGTCAGGTAAGCCAGTGTCCATAATGGATCTTTCACTTACTTCATATCTTTCAAGCTCCAGCAGGCGAGCATTTCTTTTAGCTGCTTCCATCAGAAAAGGATCAATTTCAAAGGCTGTTACATGACTATCAGGAAAAACAGCATGAAGCTTTTGTCCTGCAAAACCCGGCCCGCAGCCGCATTCAACAATTTTCATTCCGTTACTGAGACCGAATGTTTTATAAAATGCAAGTTCCCTGTCCCAGAACAGTTCAACCTGCGCTTTCAGGCGCTTTATTTCTTTTTCAGCATCTATTGAAAAGGAATGGATTTTATAAGATGTTTTATGTTTCATAATAATATTTGATTTTAAATTTACTGTCAGGCATGTCAAAATGCTTTCTCTGGAAATATGAAAACATTTTAAATATCACTATATTGTAAAAAAAGGCTGGCATTGACCTGAAATTCAGATTTTTGTTCAGCCTTTTCAATATATTTTGTGAAGTCCCGATATTCTTCGGGATTGCTTTCACGCTGCAGCAGAATGCCTCACCCGTAATGACAGACAGGGTGTGATTAATGGACTTTTCGTTCAGATGCTAATTAACTGTAACTGTTATGCTTCCAACCATGCTGGTTGCATGATCAAAAATATAGCGGGAAAGTTCTGTGTCAGGATCAATTGCATAATAATCAGTGTATAAGTTTCCGTCACTGCCGGCAAAATGGCTGTATCCGATCAGATCAAGGCTGTACTCAGGCTGGAGATTATCAAGATCAATTAGAGTTCCATAAACAAGTGCAGGCTCATATGATCCTGTGCCCTTATAATACTTGTCAGTAGAGAAAGCATCATTAAAATACCAGCCAGTATCAAAAGACTGGTTTATCTCAAACAGTATCCTGATTATTCGGTTTGTATCTGTATTGACATTTGTGATCACCTTGAACCCTGCCATGTTTGTTGCCCCTGTTACAGCATCAAGGTCAGGAGGAATGTCAGGTGTGGCAATATATATTGAGTCTGCGCCATATGGTTCGCAGGCCTTATGTGCCCAGTAGGGCAGGGCCTGTGGTCTTGCAGCCCAATTCTGTGAATAGCGCATGATGTTGGTTGCAGGGACTGTGGAAACATACAGATTATGCAGGAAGTTTCCATTGGCATCTTCAGCCCATACAGCAAACAGAGGTTTACCCGCCCGTATTGTGTAATATGTATTGTAATTATAGGTGATTTCCAGTTTTGTGTCGAAAATATTATTGTTTGTGATAAAAGTAGAACCCTGATCCGATGGGTTCATCACAAAATTAACAATTTTATCTGCTGTAAGGCCAGTCCCGGTATCTTCCGCAGTTACGACAAGCTGATAACTGCCAGCCCCGATTATTTTTGTTCCACTGGTATAGACAGCAGGAAGTTCAGAATCTTTTTGGAGGGTTGCACTGCAGGTTGTGCCAGGAACCGGGGTAAAGAATGCCTGTACAAAATTGTCATTACGAACCATCTCATTATTCGTGTAAACAGAGCCATCTGTTATGCCTATGACTTCAGGCGGGTCAGGGGGCAGGTCTGATCCCTGGCAGATGTTTGCAATGCAGGTTTCACCTGCAGCACAATCAGAGTCAAAACTGCAGGAAACACAGCCCGGCACTGCCACACTGGCGCAGCCTGAAGCCGGCACACAGGAATCATCTGTGCACGGGTTCCCGTCATCGCAGTCTGGCGGTGTACCTGCCACGCAGAGCATTCCTGAGCATGTTTCAGCACCGGTACAGACATTGCTGTCACTGCAGTCACTGTCCGAATCACACTGGCAGCCGGATATCTGCGTAAACACGCACCCTGCTCCGGGGTCGCATGTGTCATTAGTGCACCCGTCTCCGTCATCACATGTTATGGGTGTTCCGGGCTGGCAGGACCCGTCTGAGCAGAGATCACCTGATGTGCAGGCGCTGCTGTCATCACAGGCAGAAGTATTATTGGCATGATGACATCCGCCTGTGGGATCACAGGAGTCATCCGTGCATGGGTTTCCGTCATCACAGGTCAGGGGAGTGCCTGGCAGGCACTGGTTGTCAACGCATGACTCAGCCCCGGTGCATACGTTGTTGTCAGTGCAGTCAGAATCCTCAACACATTCACAATCTGGAATCAGTGTGAAGATGCAACCCGTGTCAGGATCACATGTATCGATTGTACACTTGTCCCCGTCATCACAGGTTATGGAGGTGCCGGGCTGACATGAACCTTTTACACACAGTTCATTTGCAGTACAGACATTATTATCATTACAGGTTAAGGTGTTGTTGTCATGCAGACATCCGCCTGTGGGATCACATGTGTCATGCGTACACGGATTCCCGTCATCACAGTTTAGCATAATTCCGGCAATGCATTCACTGTTTATGCATGTTTCCTTTCCCGTACAGGTATTGTTGTCCGTACAGTCAGTATCTTTGTCACATTCCTTTAAGCTGGTTGTGGTTGTTGAGGGACCTTCTCCACTACTGCTACTGCTGCCGCCGCCTCCTCCTCCTCCACCGGAGGAAGCAGTGGTTGTTGTGCTCACAACAGCAGTGGTTGTTGATGAAGAAAGGGGAGGGGGGGCAATATTACTGTCCAGTACGGTAATTGTAACAGATGCCTTTTTTATGTTGCCGGATATTCCTTCTGCTGTAATAGTATAGAGTGTTGTCTCAGCAGGAGAGACAGTGATTGTGCTGTTGTCCTCCACGCTGCCGATGCCCTGATCAATTTGCAGAGATTTTGTATTCAAGGAATGCCAGCTCAGAAGGGCGGATTCACCTTTTTCAATGGTGTCAGGATCTGCAGTGATTGCAAGAGATATTTCGAAATTTTCATCTTCGGTAGCTGAAATGCCGATATTCAAAGTATGAGTTCTGCTGAAAAAACCTATCCATTTGATAATAGAATTTCTGCCTGTAAATTCGACATCCTGGTCAGAGCTGACCAGAATGCGGTAAAGTCCCATTTTTAGATCTGAAAATTCATAAAAACCATTCTCGTCGGTTAGTTGTGATTTGGATTCTGCAGGAAAAATGCTAAAATATCTTTCAATGGTCACCTTCATGCCGGGCATGCCGATTTCTGATTCATCCATGATGCTGTTCCTGTTTTCATCAGCAAAGCAGAAGCCTTTTATACTGCCTGCTGATGTTGAGGCAGTGGGTTCAGGGCCTGTTGCCTGAGCAGGAGTTGATATTAATAAAAGGAGGAGTAGTGAGATTAGAAAACAGAGCTGATTTTGTACCAGCTGTTTTGGAGTATATCTGAGAAGTTGTTGCTTCATCATGACATTAACATAATTATTATACCATTTAATTACTTATTTTAGCATTATAAACAAAAACATTTTAAAAAGCAAGGTAATTAATCTACTGTTTGAAAAATAAACAATTCATAAGAACTGTAGAATGTTTTATACTTTGAAAAAAGAAAAGGTTAATGGATGGAAGCTTTGTGTAAAGACACCTGTTTTATGAAAAAAGGAAAAGACATTAACCAGAGAGTTATGCGGGGAAAACAATCTGATGCTGTATGATCCGGGTTGTTTTTGATAATATGGATTTTTTAATAAGGACAAATAATGAAAAAAGCTGTCTGGCTAAAACCTGATAATATGGAGCAATGGGATGCTTTTGTAGATCAGCATGCATTTGGGTGGATATGCCACCTTTCTTCATGGAAAAAAGTGATTGAAAAAAGCTTTAAACATATTAAGGGTCATTTTCTTGCTCTTTACGATGAAGAATCAGACAGGATTCTGGCTGGTTTGCCGATCTATACGGTAAAAAGCCGGCTTACAGGTACCAGGCTGGTAAGTGCTCCGTTTGCATCACTTTTTGATCCTTTAATATCATCAAACAAAGATATTGAAATTCTCCTGCCGTTTATCCTTGATCTTTACAAAAAAAACAGTTCCTCTTATGTGGAGATCAGGTCAACCTTTTCCGGCTTAATGGGGCATAATCCGGAAATTGGAGTTTCAAAGTCAGTTAAGCACCACTATATAACCCTGGACCGCCCGCCTGAAGACCTGAAAAAAACATTTCATCGTACTGCAGTCAGGCAACTGATTTCTAAAGCATTGAGGTCTCAGCTGCAATTAAGAATAGGGGAAAAAGTGGATGATCTGGCACAATTTTACAGTCTTTACTTTAGGACAAGAAAGCGAATTGGGCTACCCCCTATCCCATACCTGTATTTCAAGTCACTCATGGATGTTTACGGCTTTTCAGGAGATGTAACATTTCTTTTTGCTGACTATAATTCCGAGCCTGTTGCCGGCCTGATGGTCTTTAAATATAACAATAAGGTGTCATTAGAGCTTATCGGAAACAATGAAAAGTATTCAAAGCTGTATCCTTTTCATTTTTTGTACTGGCATGCCATACTGATGGCATCTGCTGATGGCTGTGAAATTTTAAGCTTTGGAAAGACATTTAAAAACAATAAAACCCTGATACAGTTCAAAAACCGCTGGGGCACCAGGGTTGAGGAGACCCCGGTGTTCTTTTATCCAGTACCAGTGGCGGAAAAATACGGCACAAAAAAATCTTCATGGAAATATAAGGTGATTAGAAAATCATCTGCAATTGTTCCTGATTTTCTTTTTCAGCTGATAGGAAATTTTTGTTACCGTCATATGGGGTAGGACAGAGGAAAAACAGGTTGCGGGTTAAAAAAACTGTCATTGCGGGGCCGAAGGCCGTGGCAATCCCATGGGTTTTTCTTTGTGGTGAATTCTTAAAAAAACATATTTACCACGAAGTCACGAAGAGCACGAAGGGAAAACAGAAACTTTTTTGTAACCGAAGACGCACACAGAAAGTGATATTAATGATTATAATGTCTTGTCGCAGATCCTCGTTGTATAACGGGACATATACATTGCGAAGAGGAAAGCAGCAAAGCAATCCATATAAGTCAACACAAGGTATCATTAGAAAAAGGGCTTGAACTAATGTGTTACATTAATATTGTATTACATGAAAGGAGAATAAATATTATGAATCAATCAATTACATTTAGACTCATGCCTGCAAGGGAACGTCTTATAAAGTTAGTGAAAAAACGCTATAATGTTAAAAAAAATTCTGAGGCTATTGATATTGCTCTTAAAATAAGCTATGACGGAAATATTAGTTACAGTGATAAAACAGAAAAGGTTAAAGGCTGCATCAGACTGGGCAGGAAGGAAAATGCCATTAAAAAGATTCGTGTTTTGAGAAACGGTCAATGATTATTACTGTTGATTCAAACATTCTCCTCAGCATATTTATAAAGGACTCTCTCTATCAGAAGTCAGTTAAGCTTTTAGAAAAATAATAAAATTATTTCCCTGAACAGTGAAAATATTCTGATTTATGGAAATCATACACCATGGTGCATATAATGGCGTGACCGGGTCCTGTCATGAACTGATTATTGGCACTGAACACTCGCTGCTTGTGGACTGCGGCCTGTTTCAGGGAGAGGATGAGACTGGTTCCAGAACCTTCATTGACTTTCCCACTGATCGCATTAAAGCGCTCCTTGTTACCCATTGTCATATTGATCATGTGGGGCGCATTCCTTATCTGCTGATGGCAGGGTTTCAGGGAAAGATCTATTGTTCTGAGCCAACAGCTCTGCTGCTTCCTCTGGTTCTTGAGGATGCTCTTAAAATTGGAATTACGCAGAATAATGCTTTAATCCGGTCTTTCATGAAGAAGATGAAAGATACAGTTGTTCCGGTACTGTATGGAAAGTGGAAATGCCTTGTTGAGGCAGGCAGCAGGCCAGGGCAAAAAGTTGAAATCAAGTTTAAGCAGGCCGGTCATATTTTAGGTTCTGCCTATATAGAGGTGAGAAAAAAAGAAAATAAAAAGACAGACAAGGTTATATTTTCAGGTGATCTCGGAGCCCCCTATACCCCGCTTCTGCCTGCTCCGAAATCGCCATATTCAACAGATGTTCTCGTTCTTGAAAGCACTTACGGGGACCGCATTCATGAAGGCCGCAGGGAGCGCCGGGAGGCTTTAAGAAATATAATTGAAAAAAGCTTTGAGAATCGAGGAATTGTCCTGATACCGGCTTTCAGCATTGGGCGAACCCAGGAGCTGCTTTATGAGATGGAGGAGATTATCCACTGTTTCGGCAGCAAACAGCTTTCCCGCAAAATTCAGTGGGATGATATTGATGTTATTATTGATTCACCATTAGCTGCCAGATTTACTGCTGTGTATAAACAGCTTAAAAATTTCTGGGATAAGGAAGCCAGACGCAAGACTGCAGGCGGACGCCATCCACTGTCCTTTGATCAGGTGCTGACCATTGATTCCCACAGGGAGCATAATAAAACTGTTGACTACCTTAAGCGCTCTGGAAGGCCTGCGATTGTAATCGCAGCAGGCGGAATGTGCAGCGGAGGCAGAATCCTGAACTATCTTACCGCGTTGATCCAGGATCCGCGCACTGATATTCTTTTTGTCGGGTATCAGGCCAAAGGGACCATCGGAAGAACAATTCAGAAATACGGGCCGCGCAAGGGGGGGTATGTGATAATCAACAGACAAAAGTTCACCATTAATGCCGGCGTACATACCATAAGCGGTTATTCTGCCCATGCTGACCAGAAAAACCTTTTGAATTTTGTAAAGCGAATGCGAAAAAAACCTGAAAAAATAAGGCTGGTGCATGGAGACAGGAAAGCAAAAGCAGAGTTGAAAAAAAGACTGGAAGCGGAAAATCCGCATTTAAATGTAGAAACAGGAGCTTCAATATGAGCTGGCAGTGGGCTGTTAAGCAGGGACAGAGGAAACCGGGTTAACGGGTTGCGGGTTTCAATAAAAACCTTTTCTTTTTAAACTCAATAGGATAAAATTGCCTTGTAAATTTAAATAATAGCTTTTTAAAAACTGTATTAAAATTATTTAAAATAATAAAAATATATTTCTTTTATGAAAAGGTTTATTGATGTACAGCTTAAAAAGTGGAAGGGGAGCATGCGCCGCAAGCCTCTTATAATAAGGGGAGCTCGCCAGGTTGGAAAAACATGGTCTGTAAAAAAATTTGGACAGGACTGTTTTGAATCAGTGGCTTATATTGATCTTGAGCGCAATCCTGACTGGCATCGTATATTTGAGGCAAACCTGAAGGCAAAGCGTATTTGTGGTGAACTTGAAATTCTTCTTGGGCAAAAGATAACAGCAGGTAAAACCCTTTTGTTTATTGACGAAATTCAAACGTGCCCACGGGCCATAGCAGCGCTGCGCTATTTTTATGAAGAGATTCCGGATTTGCATGTTATTGCTGCCGGTTCTCTCCTTGAATTTGCCATGAGGGATATCTCGTTTCCGGTTGGACGAACGCAGTTTTTGCATTTGTATCCTCTTTGTTTTGCTGAATATCTTGAAGCTACCGGAAACATGGAGGCTGCCCGGCTTATACTGGAGCCACCTAAACTGCTTTCTGAAACATTGCATGATTTTCTTTGCAGGCAGCTGCGTAACTATTTTTTTCTTGGGGGTATGCCTGAATGTGTTAAAGCATATGCTGAAACCGGGTCAATTCAGGAGGCTTTTGAAGTTCAGGCTGAAATTTGTGAAACTTATTGCCTTGATTTTGCAAAATACAGCCCCAATAGTGATAAACACTGCCTTAATATTGTTCTCACTTCAGTATCACAACTTGTCGGAAATCAGATTAAATATTCAAAGCTTGTAGAAGGTTATTCAAATCCGACCATTAAGAAAGCCTTTAATCTTCTTTGCCTGGCAAATATTATAAAAAAGATTCCTTCCTGTGATCCGTCAGGATTGCCCCCGGGTGCCACAGCATCAGCAAAAATTTTTAAAGCTCTTATGGTTGATATTGGACTTATGCGTTATCTCAGCAATATGCCGGTGGATGTAGAGTATTCCAAGACTGCCCTGCTGTCTATCTACAGGGGTGCTATGGCAGAACAGTTTGTGGGACAGGAAATGCTGGTTTCCAAGCAGGATGTCCTGTTCTACTGGTCAAGGCGTAATAAAAGCAGTTCTGCTGAAGTTGATTTTCTGGTTGTGCTTGACGGAAAGATATATCCAGTGGAGGTAAAAAGCGGACCTGCAGGAAGGCTTAAAAGCATTCATATCTTTCTTGAAACCTACAAATCCTGTCCTGATGGTATTATTTTTTCAGAGAGACCTTATGCAAATCTTCCTGAACAAAGATTAAAGTTTATTCCCCTGTATTTTGCATTTTCGGCTACTGGCGGACATGGTGATTTGGGATGATTTATACGTTATGCCATCCTGCCTCCCCGCTTTGTCATTCCCGGCTTGCCTGCCCTGATACAATAATGCGGGGACCGGGCATCCAGGGGGGGGTAAAGACAGAAACTTTTTTGAAACCGCAGATGCACGCAGACATCATGCCAGGACGATCTGTCCAGTCATGAGATGCAGTTCTGATGAATGTCGGTGTAAAAAAACTTTTATTGATTATAAATATTCCGAAGATACTTGTTTGTTAATTACTGCTTATGAATGCTTTAACCTCTTTTGCAACCTTTTCAATCTGTTCATGTTCAAGCTCGGGAAACATGGGGAGTGAAAGAAGTTGTCCTGCTATATTTTCTGCAACAGGAAAACTGCCTTTATTATAGCCCAAAGACCGGTATGCTTCAGTGAGATGGACAGGGACAGGGTAATGAATACCGCAGAAAATTTCTTTTTCAGCAAGACAGGCCATTAGAGTTTCACGATTTTGAACAAGTGCCGGGTAAATATGATAAACATGCCTGGCGTATTCAGGCTGCTGTGGTAAAGTTATGCTGTCAATGTCGCCCATGAGTTCATTATAAAGACCGGCATTTTTTCTGCGCATATCACTCCACTTGTCAAGATGTTTCAGCTTTACGCCTAAAATCGCACCCTGAAGTCCGTCCATTCTGCAGTTCCATCCGATCATTGAATGATGATACTTTTTGTTCTGACCGTGGTCGCGAAACATTTTCATTTTATCAGCTAATTCATCATTGTTCGTGACTATTGCACCAGCCTCACCGTATGCGCCAAGGTTCTTGCCGGGATAAAAGCTGAAGCAGCCTGCATCTCCGATTGATCCGGCCCTGCGTCCCCTGTATTCAGCGCCGTGAGCCTGGCAGGCATCTTCAATAACAAACAGCCCGTGTTTTCGGGCAGTTTCCATTATGGGGTCCATGTCTGCCATCTGGCCGAAAAGATGAACAGGTATTATGGCTTTTGTTTCAGGGGTAACAGCAGACTCAAGCAGTTCAGGATTCATGTTGAAGGTATTTTTATCAATGTCTGTAAATACCGGTGTGGCACCAGCAAAGCTTATGGCTTCTGCTGTTGCAATAAAGGTATTGGGAACCGTAATTACTTCATCGCCGGGGCCTACACCAAGCGCATTAAGAGCCATCCAGATAGCTTCTGTTCCGCTTCCAACACCAATCGCATGCTGGCACTGGCAGAATGCTGCAAAGTCTTTTTCAAAATCTGCTACAAAAGGCCCGCCGGCAAAAGCTGTTGTTTCCAGAACTTGATTTACTGCAGATGCAATTTCCTCTTTTATCGGTTCGTACTGGGCTTTCAGGTCTAAAAATGGTACTTTCATGAGTTCTCCCTGCTGTTTACCACGTTATGTCAAAACAGACCACAGAGTGTCTTTCTGTGAATCCTGAGTTCATTTTTTATGAAATTATAATCTTTTGTAAAGCCATGCCGGAATATAATAATTTCTTTTGTTGAGGACAGTGCCTACCAGATTAACATTTGCCTCCTGCAGAAGCTCTCTGGCATGGTTGATTACCTGCCATCTCTCTTTTTCTGCCTGAATTACCAGAACGACTTTATCTGCCAATCTGGCTATGATGTCAATACTGTTATCTTCAAAGATTGCAGGCATGTCCATTACAACAAAGTCATATTCGCTTTTGTACAAATTCTGCAAATCATCAAGGCCGGTCGATTTGCTGAATTTTGATGACTGCAGCATATAAAGCTGATCAAGCTTTGGACCCAGAATGTCGGTTGTGCTGCCTTTGCGCAATGCAAGAATGTTTCCGAGATTAGGATAGGGATCATCTATGGACTCTTTTTTGTCAAGCTTGAAAAGATTCATGTCCATAAGCAAAACCCGTCCCTTGTCAAGGCGTGCCAGATTTACTGCCAGATTTACTGCTACTGTTGTTACTCCTTCACCATGACGGCAGCTTGTAATGCCTATTACCTGAGGTATAACTGAATCGTTTTTATCCGAGAAAAGTATTCTATGCATGAGAGGCTCAAAGTATTTGCGGGTTTCCAGATTGTTGGCCTGTTTGCTGTATGTATTCTTCAGGGTACTGTCGCTGGGCTTTGGAATCATCCTCAGGTTTTTGAAAGCAGCAATGTCAGGCAGCAGGGCTTCATTTTTATCTAAATGCGGTATTGAGACAAGGTTTGGAAGGTTTATGTTTGTTTTAATGTCATCGGGCTTTTTAATGGTGTGATCCATTTTGTCAATGAGAAATGTCAGGCCTATTGCTCCGAATATGCCGACTAAAAGACCTGCAAGAAGGATAAGTTTGTTTTTTGAATCAATGGGCTTAACAGGAAATGTGGGGGGTTGTGATATGCTTATGTTTGAAACTTTGTCCAGCTTAAGGGCCTTGTCAATGCGGGCCTGCTCAAAGCTGCTGGAAAATTTACTGTAACTTGTTTCATCAGCAGCCCATTTGCGCTGAAGCTGTTTAAGTAAAGATAAATTTTTATTGACTTTTCTAAGCTTTTTAATTTCACTGCGCACTTGATCCTTCATGACTTTGAGCTTGGCCTTAAGAGATGACAGGTTGCCTTCCTCCAACATAAGCTCTGTCCGGAGCTGTTGTGTCAGTTCAAAAGGCATATGAACTGCCTGGGGTGACTGCTCAAGGCTTGAGATCATATTTTGAATCTGCCGGATTTGCCTACGAACTTCCTGTACAGGGTTGCTTTGCTCTGTGTATGTTTCAAGAAGTACAAGTTCCTGATTTCTTAATTCATTCAGGCGTATTCTCATTTCATCAGCAGTAGAATTCAATAAACCTGCTGTGCCTTCATTGTCTGAAAATGTCTGCAAATTAGTGATATTTTTTTTGAATAGTTTGATTTTTGCCGAGGATGCAGCTATATTGGATTCAATCTCATTTATGGCCTGCTGAATGCTGTTTATTCGTTCTATGGTAAGCTGATCATCTATTGATGCTATGCCTGTTTTGTTCTTTAACTCAATGATGCGCTGATCGGTCTGCTCAAGCTCACTGCGAATTTTCTGCGTTTGATTTTTCAGAAAGTTGTATGATGATTCTGTGAAGAGCAGTTTGATATGCTGACCCATATAGCTTTCAATGATTTTATCAAGAACATCATGGGCAAAATCAGGATTCAGCGCAGTATATGACACATTAATAATACTTGTGTCCCGGATACGTTTGACCTCAAGTGAGCCAGAAATAATATCAACAGCTTTGGAATAAAGCTGTTCGTCTGTTACAGGTTGCGGCTGGATTTCCGAATCATATATTTTTCTGAGCTCCAGTGCAGCTGATTTAATATATCCCAGAAGCTTACGACGCAATTTATAAACAGGTGAGTTGTTGATATCAGGCACTTTCTGAGAGCGGTTTATGAACTCTTTAAGCCCCATGGATCGCAGTACTTTTTCAGCTGTTTCCCGGCTTTTTATAATTTCAATTTCAGTTTTGATCTCTTCATTACGGCTTCTGTTGATTCTGATTATTTCACCAGGGGCAGCAGTACGATCCACTGCAAGGCTTTCACGCCCAATCCTGACCATCAGGTGAGCTTCGGAAATGTAATAGTTGTTTGTGAATAAAAAGGCGTAAATCGTGGCTGCTGTAATGACAGCAGCAGCAAAGATCAGTGCTTTTTTCTTATGGCGGAAAATTACAAAATAAATGTCTCTTAAAGACAAGGACTGCTGTTCTTCCTGCATGATTGATTCTGTCATTTAATTAATACGGTATGTATAACATTTAAAATCAAAGTGTTAAGCGCGATAATTTTGCCTGAGCTGAGCAAGTCAACCCTTTAACAGGTCAGAAAAACCGTTTTATTGTGCTGCCTGGGGTGCAATAAATGCATTCGAATTCATGGGTATAGGGATTAGTTGCCTTATGTGTTGATCTACCCACTGGTCAATATTGACAATAGTGGTTTGCGGTACAAATACGATGTCACGCGGCTGAAGGTAGAATGTTTCAGCTTCATTGGCTTTCCCAGCCATTGATGACTCAATATTCAGTGTATAGCTGTACCGCTTTCCATCAGTATGCCTGACAATAATTATATTTTCAATGTCTGCTGTTTCTTCCCGATACCCGCCAACCTCCATGATGGCTTCAAGTACTGTCATGGGGCTTGGCATATCAATATAGCCGGTACGCATAACCTCGCCTCCAACATAAACCCTGCGGCCGCGAAAGGAACGAATTATAACTGCGATATTTGGTATCTTAATATGCGGTGAATAAAGTTTAATCAGTTCATCCCTTAGCTCAGACGGGGTTTTTCCCTCTGCAACTACTTCACCGATAATCAGCATATCTATTTTGCCGTCAGGCCTGATGGTCTGGACCACATTGAACTGGTCCGGGTCAACATAAGCAAACCTGATCTCGATTTCATCTCCAGGGCGAAGCACGTTGCTGGGAGGAGACGGCCTTGGCAATGGTGCAGCCCGACAGCTTAACAATGTTATAATTGAGCAAAACATGAAAAACATAACAATATATTTGAAACTGTTTTTCCTGAATCTGATTGTTTTTGATGTATTCATAAATTACTCCGGATAATTTATGCAGGGCTGTATTGTCAAAGTTAAAAAACAGGAATTATCTATAGCTGAATAAAAAAAAAATGTCAATGTTGATGGCTTCGTAAAAAGTCCAACTTCGGCGTTGCGCGGCATCCTTTCCCGATATTAATCGGGATACAGTAAGTACGCCTCATCCTGGAGGATTTGCGCGCCTTGAATTTGAAGCTTTTTACTTTGCCATCGAATTTTT
>JAJRXD010000150.1 GCA_024276465.1 Deltaproteobacteria bacterium | reverse complement strand
TTGAAGATGTTAATTGAGAGCGCCTCTTTAATGAGTACGTATTCCAACGAAGCAAAAAAAAAGGCGGAAATGTTTTCTATCTCGAACACGGTCAAGGCCCATGAAGACCTGTTTGAAAGTATGCTACGGAAGAAAAGATAATATGACTTCCAAAAAGATCATTTTAATAGCTGAACTAAGTCAATCATGGAATGATGGATGGTATTACAAGACAGGCCTGGAACAAAACGGCCACGAAGTCATTCCGGTTAACGCTGATTCAGCGGACAATTCGGAAGAGAAGGTGTTGCGGTTAATAAAAGAGCGCAGGCCGGACTTCCTTTTTCACTTGAAGGATGAACTGCCCGCGGCATCATTCGAGGAATTCCGGAAAGAGATCAGGGTAATACAGTGGTATCCCGACCCTGTCATTCCCGACTGGCTTCCTGCATACGTCAAGGCCTCGGATGTTTTTTTAACAATGTCCGAAGGGCTTGTTGGGAAATTAAGAGAATTTAATCCTCATGTCTTCTGGCTGTCCCAGGCATTTGAGCCTTCTGCCTTTGCCGCAGGTGAAATTACTGATAAGGACAGGGAGCTGTATTCCTGTGATGTGACATTTGTAGGCAATCTCGGATCAAAGCCCCAGTATCTCCCGAGGAGGACATACCTGAAGTCAGTGCTTGATCATGGATTTGATTTAAAATGGTGGGGGCCGAGAATGCCGCGAAAGTTTTCGACTGTACCTTTTATTTTCGGTAAGCTCGGCCGGGCGTATGGCGGAAGATTGGTCTGGGGGGAAGAGCATGCAAAGATATCTAAATTATCCAGGATATATCTTGGGTTTGATTCAAAACCCGACCTGCGCAAGTCCATGAGCGAGAGGATATATATTGCAGTGGGCTGCGGGGCCTTTTATATGTGCCTGCATGTTGACGGTATAGAAGAAATCCTGGAACCGGACAGAGAGATAGTCACATTCGAGTCTGAGGAGGAGATGATAGACAAGATAAAATACTACCTTAAACATGATGAGTTGAGAAGAAAGATTGCAGAAGCCGGACAGAAGCGTGTCTTCAAAGAACATACTTATGATGTAAGAACAGCTCAGATGATAAAAATCATTGAAGATATTATTTGACTACATCCTCAAGCTGACAACAAATAGATTCATTAAGTTCGGGTTGCTGTTTAATGGAAAAACGATACGAGAAAATAGACAAAATTATTGAATACGGGATATATGTATATATTTTTATAATGTTTCTGGCTAAAGGCGAAGGGATAAGAAATATTCTCATCTTCGGAATCTTTGGTCTTTGGCTAATGACATTGAAACATCGCCGTAATCTTTATATTTTGAAGGACAAAATTTCAATGCTGTGCTGGCTTTTCCTGGGGACTATTATCATATCAGTTATTTTTTCCATCGACCCGTTATATTCAATCAAAGAATTCAAAAACGAGCCTCTCAAATTTGCTCTGCTTTACCCTGTTATTGCAACCACAATTACAAATAAAAATGGGCTCAAAAATGCCTCTCTTATAAGCTTTTTTGCTTTAGTTTTAATCGTTTCATTTAGTTATTATAGTTATTTCGCCTTTGAAACCCCTGTCTTGAAACCACAAACAGTATTAGTAAATGCACACTATAATAGATTTGCCGGATATATAAATACACTCATCCCGATCTCATTTGTTCTTTATTTCCTGTTGAAGAGTAAAATGCAAAAACAGCTGCTTATTGCGGCGCTTGTTTTTTCTATTATTTCACTAATTCTCAGCACTTCAAGGGGGGGATATGTATCATTTTTGGGAATCGCTTTTGTTTGGTCCCTGTATCTATCCCGGTTAAAGGGCTACAATTTCAAAAAGATCATCGCATCTATATTTGCCGCTTTAACTTTATTGGTAGTATTGTCATATGCATTCAATCCTGATGTGAAAGATAGACTTTCAGAGACATCGGAGCAGATGCATTCACTCAGCAACAGAATCGATCTATGGGGATCAGCATTGTATGCGATTAATAAAAGACCTGTTATCGGATGGGGATACGGAAGCGACATCTTTTTAAATAGCGAACCTTTTGACGGGAATCCTTATAAAAAAGATCCGATAAAAGGCCCGCACAACATGTTCATTACCGTGGCTTTTCATCAGGGCATTATTGGCCTCCTCTCTTTTTGTCTTCTTATTGTAATGCCTATAGTAACGTTTTGGAGAGAAGCATTTAAATCATCTGGAGTTAAAAGCTATATGCTTATAGCATGTGTCTCTATTTTCATCGGTAATTACGTATTACATGCCCAGTTGGAGAGTATGTTCAGATTACAATATATCGCAGTTGTCCTCGGCCTGGGCATGGCGGCAAAAGGAATAAATGAGAATAGCGATAATTAGAAAAAAATATACTTTTCACGGAGGGGCTGAGGGGTTTTCAAGCAGTTTCATTGCAAACCTTGCGAATGAAGGTCACGAGATACATATATTTGCAATAAAATGGCAAACCGAAGCGCCTCACAAAAACATACACTTCCATAAGGTCCCTGCCCTTACGTTTATGTCATTTCTCAGGGACCTTACGTTTGCCGTTTCTTCTTTTCTCATTCTAAAAAAACAGAGGAAGTTTTTCGACATCATTCAGTCTCACGACAAGACACTGTACCAGGATATTTACCGTGCAGGTGACGGCTGTCATATTGAGTGGCTGCGCCAGAGAAAGAAAAGACTGGGACCGGCAGGGAAACTTTCAATAAATATTAATCCTTATCACTGGCTTGTCCTTGCCCTTGAGAGGGCCATTTTCAAGGGGCACAAATATAAGAAAATCATAGCTATATCTGAAATGGTCAAAAGAAATATTATAGATAACTATAAGGTTGCCCCCATGGATATTGAGGTCATTTATAATGGAGTGGATCTGGAGCGGTTCTGTCCTGATAACCAAAAGGAGTACAGGCGAGCGATAAGAGATGCATACGGACTAACGGATAAGGATTTTGTCATTCTCTTTGTTGGATCAGGTTTTGAACGAAAAGGGCTGAAATATCTCATCGAAGCCATTGAGTCTATTGCCGGCCAGGTATCGCTCATGGTTGCAGGCAAGGGTTCAAGGAGCAAATATGAAAAGCTGGCCGTACGGCAGAATTTAATATTCTGCGGACCCCAAAAAGATATTTATAAATATTATGCCGCAGCGGACCTGTTTGTTTTTCCGACCATGTACGAACCGTTCGGAAATGTCCACCTTGAGGCCCTGGCAAGCGGACTCCCGGTAATCACAACCGCAAACAGTGGTGCAGCAGAGATTATCACGGACGGAGAACACGGGTTTGTCATCCGGGATCCCGAGGACATATCAGACATCAGCAGGAAGATCGGGATATGCATGAGTAACAGTGACAAACTGAGGGCAATGGGTGAAAAGGCCAGGGAGCTTGCTGAAAAGTTTACGTTTGAAAGGCATATTGGCAAAACAGTGGAGTTATATGAGAGTATAATTGATGAAAAAAGAATTAAATAGAGAATCCCCCTTAATCCCCTCGGAATCGAGTCGAACCGACCTTTTCCAAAGGGGGAGCACTGCTCCCATCTTTGGTGAAACCGAAGAGCCGTATTGGGAGGGGGCAGGGGAGATTTTAAGGAGAACGACTTGCTCCCGGTTTCGGTAGTCATTGTAACTAAAAATGAAGAGATAAACATCGAAGATGCCCTGAAGAGTGTTTCTGATGCAAAGGAGATCATCGTTGTTGATTCATTCAGCAGCGACAGGACCGTTGAGATATGCAGGCAGTACACTGACAGGGTATATCAGCATGAATGGGAGGGATTTGCCATCCAGAAGCAGAGGGCGGTCGATTATGCGGAAGGCCCGTGGGTGTTGATACTGGATGCGGATGAGCGGGTCTCTGCAGAACTTAAAGCGGAAATCACGGCAGCAGTGTCACGCATTTCCTGTAATGGTTTTTACATGCCGAGAGAGAACTATTTTATAGGAAAGTGGATACGGCACAGCGGATGGTGGCCTGATAACACCCTCCGTCTTTTCAGAAAAAACATGGGCCGCCTCGAACTCCGTGAGGTACACGAAAAGGTTGTGGTTGAAGGCAGTACCGGATACCTTAAAAATCCGCTCAGGCATTATACGTACAGGAGCGTTTCCGACTTTGTTGAGAGAATGGAGCGCTACTCCACACTTGCTGCATGGGAGATGAGGAAAAAATCCGTCCGGGCTGGCTGGTATTCCTTGACAATCAGGCCCGTATTTACCTTCATAAAAATGTATTTTTTAAGAATGGGGCTGCTTGACGGAACAAGGGGGCTTATGCTGGCCATGCTCTATAGTTATTATACTTTTCTGAAATATGCAAAGACATGGGAGAAGCAGGATTGAGTCTGCAAAAAGGGGTGCATCATCCCGGGAACATAAAACTCAACAGCTTGTAGATCAACCTGGCTGCGAGGAAGTCCGGTGCCGCGTTATGCCTGTTTGGGCAGAGTTCAACTACATCAAAGCCGACAATGGTTTTCCTGCCCGAAACACGTTCCAGAAGATCAATAACATCATACCACCCGAGCCCCCCCGGTTCAGGCGTACCGGTTGAAGGCATTATTGAAGGATCAAATACATCAAGGTCAATAGTAATGTATACATTTTCTGAAAGCCGGCGTATGACTTTATTTATCCAGGCTTTGGATTTCAGGATATCCGATGCATAAAAGATATTTTTATTGTCAATGTCTTTTAGTTCAGAAGAGTCCATGCTCCGTATACCGACTGAGATAATTTTTCCCGTAATTTCCCTTGCCCTTGCCATGACACAGGCATGGCTGAACCTGTTCCCGTCGTAGGAGTCTCTCATGTCCGAATGTGCGTCAAGATGCAGGACACTGAAATTGTCGAAAAAATCGGCATGGGCCTTGATTGCTCCGAGTGAGACCGTATGTTCTCCGCCCAGAACAACAGCTGTTTTATGGTCAGCCAGAAATTGAGCGGTTTTTTTGTGGACAATGCGTATCATGTCCCGCGAGTTTCGTGCCCTGATTTCTTTTGCTGTATGAATGCCGCTCATGTACACTTCGGAAGCAGTTTCAATATCATAAAGCTCCATATGCCTTGAGGCACTAATAATTGCCCCGGGGCCTTTGGCAGCGCCTTTAATCCATGTGCTTGTTTTATCAAAAGGGACAGGGAGGACAACTATACGGGAATTTTTATAGCTCGAGTATTTTGACGGCAGGCCGCCGAAATTATTGGGGAGTGTTTTCTTCAATTACCAAGCAGCATTACTGCCGCAGCAATGACAGTCGTCCATTTGCCATGCTTGTTGCCCTCTGAAGACTGGCAGATATTAGTCGATTTAAATATATATTTACTCGCCTTGTAAACCTGTTTTCTTGAATCCCATGCCTCATCAGGGTCAAACGCGATGCCAAGAGTGGTAGCGAGCATAGTCGCAGCGAGGTCTTCCGCATAATCTCCCGCTTTTCTTGCTGTTTCACCAAAAGAGTGATGCTCGGAAATGTAGCCGTAATGTTCTCTGTCTTTGGGGACGGCCAATCCCACAGCAGAAGAGATAAGCCTGTTTGGCTCACAGGTCTCATTCCGTGCCATTACGCAGAACGTGATCTGGCCGGGTTTGATCTTTCTTAATCCCTTTTCCCTGGGAATTATTTCGCACTTCGGCGGAAAAATGCTCGACACATAAACAAGGTTGCACTTCTCTATGCCCGCTTTTCGCAAAGCCAGCTCAAAAGAGGCAAGTTTGTCCTTGTGAACACCGACGCCTTTAGTAAAAAATATCTGTTTCGGGATAAAGTCCATAATAGTTATTCAAAATCGTATATTTAATCAGCTTGGAAATATAACGCAAATTTACCTGTTATTTCAAGTAACCTGAACGACAAGACGGCAGTTTACAGTAGTCAGTAGGCAGTAGACAGGGAAAAAGAACTTATCATCCATCACTGCTTCCTGACTACTGTCCACTGCCTACTGTGGACTGTGGACTGTCTACTTTTTACTGTCTGCTTTTTGGTAATATAATGACATGATAGCGATTATTGATTATGGAATGGGCAACCTGAGGAGTGTTGAAAAGGGGTTCCTTAAAGTAGGCGCAGATGTCAGGGTGACCAGCCGGGCCCAAGACCTTAATGACGCTGACGGGGTCGTGCTTCCCGGAGTCGGCGCCTTTAAGGACTGTATGCAGGAGCTTAATAACCTCGATTTGACTGACGCGGTTGTGGAAAACATAA
>JAJRXD010000149.1 GCA_024276465.1 Deltaproteobacteria bacterium | reverse complement strand
TCAGGGGGACCACGCCAAATCCCTGCATATTATGCAATAAATATATAAAGTTTGATTTCCTTCTCCAAAAGGACCGTGAACTGGATGCTGATGTGGTCGCAACAGGACATTATGCTCAAGTTGAGGAAATAAGACGAATGTCGAATTGCGAATTACGAATCGCGAATTACGAAGGAAAGACTCAAGTCCCGCGGTTTCTTTTAAAGAAAGGCATTGACCCTGTGAAAGACCAGTCTTATGTCCTTTATGTCATGAAACAGGAAGAACTCGCCCGGACCTTATTCCCTCTCGGTGAAATGAACAAGCAGGAGACCCGTGCAATCGCGAAAGAGATCGGCCTCGAAACTGCGCTCAGGGCCGAGAGCCAGGAAATATGTTTTGTGGGCAATGACAACTATTCCGACTTTATAAGAGATTTTTCTCCTGATGCACTTAAGCCGGGGACTATTGTGGACACAAATGGAAAGGTGCTGGGCGAGCATAAAGGGATTGCGTTTTATACAATCGGCCAGAGAAAGGGGCTCGGGATTTCATCACTGAAACCTCGATATGTAGCTGATATAGACCGCGCCTCCAACACAATTACCGTCGGCTCCCGGGAAGATGCCATGAGAAAAACATTAAAAATAAAAGAGTTAAACTGGATATCTATTGATTTCCTGTCAGCCCCCCTGCCTTGCAGAGTCAGGATACGATCCACCATGAAGGAAGTGCCGGCGGTCATAATGCCGGGTAAAGACCATTCCGTAACTGTTGAATTTGAAGAACCGCAATGGGCCCCTGCTGCAGGACAGAGTGCCGTGTTCTATAACGGAGACAAGGTCATAGGCGGCGGTATAATTGAATAATACAAAAAAATCAGGGGATACCTGTAACCATTCATTTACAGGTATCATCCGGACAGTGAAATGTAAAAATCAAATACCATAGATCAAAATTAAGGAGATTTATTTATATGATAAAAAACCTTCCATAATTTTGATTTTTTATTTTAAATATTTGATCTTTGCTTGCCTGCTATTATTACCCCTAACTGAATAGTTACGGGATACCTGAAATTTTTTGTTTAAATTTTTGCCTTTTATGTGTATAATTGTTGTGCAATGCCCAAATACAGGATAGGATGCAGCGGATTTTTATATGATTCATGGAGAGGCGCCTTTTATCCTGAGGAGCTCCCTCATAAAAAATGGCTCACCTTTTACATGAAAAATTTCAGCTCGGTAGAGCTGAATGTTACGTTCTACAGACTGCTCAAAAAAGAGGCGTTTGAAAGATGGTATAAAGAAACACCGCCTGATTTCACATTTTGCCTGAAGGGCAGCCGTTTCATTTCCCATGTCAAAAAACTCAAGGATGTTGAACTCCCGCTTTCAACTTTTTTCAATGCAACCGCTCCTCTGCTCGAAAAGCTGGAGGTTATCCTCTGGCAGCTGCCCCCGAATTTAAAACTCAACATGAAAAACCTTGAAGACTTTGTGGAGAACCTCAAGCAGTACCCTGTCCGCCATGTCTTTGAGTTCAGGCATAAAAGCTGGCTGGTAAAAAAGGTGTTCAATCTCCTCTCTTCTGCCAATATCGGCCTCTGCATGGCTGACTGGCCGGAATTTATCAGCGACCTGCCGGTCACAGCGGATTTTGTATATATACGCAGGCATGGCGAGGGTGGAAACTACTCAACGAACTATACCCCCGAACAGCTAAAAAGTGACGCAAAGAAAATAAAAGAGTATATGAAGATGGGGAAGGATGTGTATTATTATTTTAATAATGATGCATTTGCTTATGCCCCGAAAAATGCCCTGGAACTCTCAGCAATTCTCAAAAATATTATTCCCAAGTCCTTACTGGAACCAGCGCTGCCAAAAGAACCCAGGATCAGGAAGTCAGGCGTAATAAAGAAAAAAGTCGCGAAGAAAAAGAGTGCCGCAAAGAAAAAAACCAGTGTAAAGAAAGCAGCTTCCAGGACAGTACAGAAAAAAACCGGGACTGTAAAGAAATCCATCCCTCAAAAGTCTGCCGCAAAAAAGGCCGTTCCAAAGAAATCCGGGAAAGCAGCTTCCAAGACAGCAAAAAAACCTGTCAGGAAGAGCGCAGCAAAAGCAAAGAAAAAATCCGCCAGTGGAAAGTAGTACAAATTGACCGGAAAACCTTTCTGCTCCTTACTGCACAACCTTTAACAGTCCTGACCGGGATCAAAAATGGACACACAAGCACTGCATAAGGCAATACCATTGTTAAACAGACAGGTAAGCGGACTCGATATGCCATGGCTCGAAAAGATGGTCCGTCAGGGCAAAAAAAAGAGGGACCCTTTCAAGGTCCTCATTTCCTGCATATTAAGTCTCAGGACCCAGGACAGGACAACGGGTGAGGCATCCGGGAGACTCTTTGCACTTGCCCCTGACGTTGGATCATTATCAAAGCTGTCAGCAGGAAAAATTGAAAAAACGATTTATCCGGTCGGCTTCTATAAGGTAAAGGCTGAAAGGATCAGGGCATTATGCATGGTGCTTATCAGAGATTACAACTCAAGGGTCCCTGACGATCTTGATAACCTGCTGAAACTGAAGGGAGTGGGACGGAAAACCGCCAACCTCGTCCTTACGCTCGGGTACCGGAAGGCCGGGATATGCGTTGACACTCATGTACACCGGATAACAAACAGGTGGGGATATGTCAAAACAAAGACCCCGGACCAGACAGAGTTTGCATTGAGGGAAAAACTGCCTTCTCAATACTGGCTTGAGATCAACGGCCTTCTTGTAGCCTTCGGACAGAATATATGCAAACCGGTCTCTCCCGTATGCAGTGCATGCAGCATCAATAGGTTCTGCCAAAAGGCAGGAGTGGGAAAAAGCAGATAAAATCTGGCCTAAACTACAAAAGCATTGACAATATTTTTAACCGCTTGTCAAGCCTTAATTTGACATAAATGACAAATGCTAAAATCCAAATGTCAAATCAAGTCTCAAACGACTTAATGTCAAAACGTTATACTGACAAATAATAATTGCTGCTTAATACGTTAATAATGAAAATATGACCTCCCGGTTATTGCAGACTGATGCTTTTATTTGGCATTTGAGCTTTGTTCTTTGACATTAGCCGGCACGATTTATGACCTGTATTACCATAATGAGTAAAAGCGTTTAGTGCTCAGGGCAAATAGCAGTTGAATTCTTTTAAACTTTTTTGGTAACGTAGCCTATCAGGAGGCTTATATTTGACGATTAATTTTGACGAGAAACATGCCGTGA
>JAJRXD010000148.1 GCA_024276465.1 Deltaproteobacteria bacterium | reverse complement strand
TATTTTTGAAACCATAAGCCTTGTTTTCTGGTCCCTGTCCTGAAGGCTCTGAAAATATGACCTGACCCTGTTTCTGAGAAATTTTGCCTTTCCCACATAAATCACACAACCCCCCGCATCCTTCATAAGATAAACACCGGGGTTCATGGGCAGCTGCAATATTCTTTTTGACAAGTTTTCCTGAGGGGTTAAATCTTCTGTTTTCATTTCCTGTTTATAATAAATTTTTTGTTCATTCCTGATGATTTTCCATCAAGAGCATAAGATTTTTTCCTGCTCCAAAGGCCGTGATCGAAACCGCAGGAACGGTTTTTCAATTAACAGATAAGTAATCATTGACAGGATGATTGTGAGCAGAATAGTACACAGGCTCAGCAGCCCGTTTCTGTGGGCCGACATAACAATGAACTGCTGGCGACTGAGAAGGTCCATGATGGGTATATTCCACAGATATATACCGTAGGAGAAAAGGCCGATCCACTCTCCGCAATAAAGCAGGCGCCATAAGAACATGGGCTGTTGCTTCGGCCCTTTTGTGCGGGTATCCTGCAACAGCGCCAGAATGCCAATGAGCAGGCCTACTGCTGGTACAAGCCCATACAGCGTGAAAGGGTCCATCATATCTTTTTGAAACATCAGATAGTCACCCGTATAGTATCCCCGCATAAAAACAGCACAGACACCAGCGACAAAAACAGATTTCAAAACATTCCGCGCAACCAGGTTCAGGCCGACCCATGCCCCTGTCCTGCTGTTAACAGCATAGGCTGTCAGGCCTCCCAGCAGAAAGGCCTCTGCATTATAGGTGAACGTACAATGCAGATACGTCCAGGTATTCCTGCTGAGGACAATGCCGTTGTCCTGAAAAGGATACTCGCCAAACAGATAATACGAGTAGCCGGCATAGGCCGATATTATAAGCACAGCCGCAGCAAACCAGCCAAACCGCAGAACAAATTGCCGCATTAGCAGAAAAATAAGCGGTGCGAACAGGTAATAGAGCATTTCAATGGGCAGGACCCAGTATACAACATTAAAAATGACTGTGCGCGGAAATTCATAGTTCATAAGAAACAGAAACAGTTTAGCAACGTCCAGGGGATTCTGCCGGGCACGGTCAGGGTAGATAAAAATGCAGACAATGATAGTAAAATAATAAAGGGGAATGATGCGCAAAAAACGATTTCGGTAATAATCAGCGATGCTTTTCGGGCTTGCCGGGTCATATCTGCCCCCGCAAAAAGACTTCATGCTGAGGTAGCCGCTGATAGCAAAAAACATCAATACCGGGATATAGCCAAAGGGATTAAGCAGCCAGTTGAGATCAGGTCCTGGGAAAACTTGTTTCCATTTAAGCGGCACGTGGCGTAAAACAATGGCAATGGCAGCCAGTCCGCGTACTACCAGCAGATAATCAATAGCATGGTTGGTTGTCTTGCGTAGGCTTGTCATTTGCTCCAAAGTGCCCTGCCAATGAAAAATATTTGCTGCTAAAACCATTTCATGAATGCTGACAGGCAAAAGCTGATCTGTCTGATCATGAACTGCTTTTGCCCGGTCTAAGATTCAAATCAAAATTTTCCCCAGTTAACTGCACGTTCGTAGTGTTTATACAGCTTCTCCCGTCTTTTGAATTCCCTTGTATGTATTACCCGCCTTTTATTTTTCAGATCAGTACCTGCATCTGCATGCAGCATTTCGTGATAGACAACAAATTCAACGACATACACTGGTACTCCTTTTCTGTCTAACACTGGGCTGATCCTGATGATATTGGTATTGTCCTGATAACTACCAAGAGTTCTTTTTTTGACAGCATAGCGCGAAACCTGCTTTCCCCAGGTTATGGATGCTGACAGCCTGTTGTTAAAATATTTCCGATTTAGCGATTCAAATATTTCGGCAAGATTGTAGAATTTCCCATTGGTGCTGACTGTAATTGTGCGGGGCTTTCGTTCTTTCAGAAAGCTTTTATGGTGATCTATAAATTTCCTGATTGCCGGTATTTTACCACTCTTTTTTTTAATAAAACCGGCAACCTCATCAAGTATTTTATTGTCAGCTTTTAAAAAAATATGGTTGAGTCTTACCGAGATACCCTTCTTCTTTTCCCTGACTGAAATCATGGAAACAGCATTATCTGTAAGGGTCAGAAAAACAGGTTTGTTGACCTGTTTTTGAATATAGTTTTTCAGAAATGATTCATCCTGCACTGAGAGTAATTGCGGGGTTAACTGCTCCATAATGAATTATTGCCTTACCAGATAAAAACAGATATAAATGTTGCATCAATACAAATAATTGTTTTATAACTTCCCCCAGGTCATTAACTCTTTACCGCAATTTCTATTTTCTTACAACAATTTATAAAGGAAACACATCAAACAAAAAAACAAAGCACTGGCAAAAAAGTAACAGTTAATATGGCTTTGGAAATTTAAGCATAGGGGGCTTATGGAAAATCACAAACTGGTCTATCCTGAACATCTGAATCACTATGGTTACCTGTTTGGGGGGATTCTTCTTAAATGGGTGGATGAAGTATCATATATAGCAGCAAGCCTGGATTATCCGGGCTGTAATTTCGTAACTATAGGTATGGATAAGGTTGAATTCCAAAAAAGTGTTAAAGAAGGTTCAATCCTGAAATTCAAGACCTGCAAAAAGGAGGAAGGACGTACATCTGTACAATACACCGTAGATGTTTATAAAGAACATATTAAAACCGGAACTGAAGGAATAATATTTTCTACTAATATAACTTTTGTGTGTATAGATGAATCTGGAAGAAAGAAGTCCATTCTTAAATAAGAGTATCATGGTGTTGGCTGCACAAAATTAAAACTTTAGAGGAGAAAAACCATGACAACAAGGAGAAGCTTTTTGCAGGTATCCATACTGGCAGTCGCAACATTTTTTCTGGATGTCACCAGATCAGCTTTTGCCTCTTCGCAGGCCTTCCCCGGAATTATTTACACTAAAGACAGCCCTGGAAAATGGAGCAGAAAAATCAGCAGTCATGCCCCACAGATCAGTATTGATAACAGGAAAGTGACAATAACAACACCCCACCCCATGCTGGACCAGCATTATATTGTAAGGCATACCCTGGTACTGGACAACGGCCATGTCATTGGAGAAAAAACTTTTTTTCCATCCAAAGACTCCAAAGCCATCTCAGCGTTTGAACTGCCACCTGGCTATAAATCAAAGTTTTATGCCACAAGTTACTGCAACCAGCACGATTTCTGGCTGACAGAAGGCCATGCTGGTTAATTGCCGCAGGCAACCTTCTGCCAAACAGTATTGTGTCAAAAAAAGGGGGGAAAGGCCAAATGTGCCTTTTTTGAAATGCTTTTTTGACCGGAACGTGCCGCGCAAGCCCCGTCCCGAATGCTTTCGGGATAAGCGGGGAAAAGCGGCACAGATCAAAATATAAATATTATTTACCGGGAAGCCCCGTCCCGAATCCTTTCGGGATAGGCGGGGAGCTTCACAT
>JAJRXD010000147.1 GCA_024276465.1 Deltaproteobacteria bacterium | reverse complement strand
CTTGGCCTGCGGCTTCCCGGGCATGAGCATTTTCTGCAGCGGGTCCAAAAACTCGTTCCGCTTGGGCGGAACTCAAACAGTTTGGACCCTTCATCTGCAGAAAGACACTCATGCCCGGCTGCGGTGCAATGGGTTGAAAAAACACTTTCCCTTTTCTCATTTTTGCTTTGTCACCTCCATTATTGCCTTTTTTGAGTTTTATCCCTGCAATTTTGAGGGGAAACTCCCGCTCAAATTGTCTTGACATATCCCGTAACCTGCGGTATTTGAACATTAATACTTTGCAACAGCCTGTTGTAACTCCTTTCGCCTGCACGGCTAAACCCTTAAACTTCCATCAGGATATATTTTAACCATAAAAGCTTAAAAATGCAGAGGAACAATAAAAGGTCTATTCCAGCCAAACTGACACCTGAGGTCTATAAAGCATTAGAAGACATTGTAGGGACTGAATATGTTTCAGAGGACAGGGCTGTTGTTGAATGCTACAGCAAGTTTTCAGTGGACAGCAGCGGAGCGCTGAAAAAACATGCAAAAGACCCCAGCAACATTCCAGCCTGCATTGTCCTTCCGGCAAACACCAGGGAAGTGCAGGCTGTTGTACATGTCTGCAACAGATTCAAAGTACAGTTCATTGCATTTTCCAATGGGATGATATCTTTTAGCGGACCCACCACCCCTGAGCCTACAGTCTGTGTCCACACAAGCAGAATGAACCGTGTTCTGGAAATAGATGAAAACAACCTGACAGCACGGCTTGAGGCTTTTGCTGACTATGCACAGCTTCAGGCAGATGCCATGAAAAGGGGATTATGGAATGGTGGAAGCCCGCTTGCAACAACACTTTGCAAGCTTTCGTCCCAGAGCGCATTTGCAGGAATCTGGCAGACAGATCACAAGTACGGAACCCTTTCCCGCAATATTGTAAGTATTAAACTGGTCACCCCTACCGGAGATATTCTAATAACAGGCTCTGATACTGTTTCAGGTATGGACACATTCTGGGAATACGGTCCTGGTCCTGATCTCTTTTCACTCGTTCGTGGAAGCGGAGGAACAACAGGCATCATTACAGAAATTGTCGTAAAACTCCACACCTGGCCCGGAGGACCTGAACTGCCTGAACCTGAGGCTGGAAGGCCGTGCATACAGACATATACTGAAGCAAAATATGATACGGGGTCTCCCCCAAAGCACCATAAACCTCTATGGGTCGAGTTCCCTGACTTTGAAACAGAGCTGAAAGCTTTGGCTGAAATAGGTCATGCAGGAATTGGGATAGGTCTTAATGCAACCGGTGTTTATAATTCTTATTATTGTTCTCAAACACAGGAGATGACACTTGAGAGAGTGAAGGAGAAGTTTTTTCCACCCTACAACTGTTATTTAATTCTCTCTGCAATTATTTCCGAAAAGCAGATCGATTATGAGGAAAAAGTATGCCGGGATATCATTAAAGAAGTTGGCGGGACTTTTCTTTCAGAAACATATAAGCCGGAGGTGCTTGACGCTCTGGCTCCCTGGAATCTGGACTTTGTGCGTCACGTTACTGGCTTTCGCATGAACCGGCATGCTTACGGAGCATCTATTATCCTGGGTGGTCCGATAACAACTGTTGCACACAAAACAAGAGAAGTGTGGACTAAATCTATTGATACGTTTGGCGAAACATATATTACGGACCGTGGGGGTATGGATGACACCCCATTCCTGTACTCCAGCAACCATAACGGAAGATTCTGGCTGACTGAAGCAGATGCCTACCCTGACATGACAAACCCTGAACTGCTTCAAAAGAGCCAGGCACTGGTCACAAGCGGAATAGTGAACACTATTGCTCACCAGTATGGGCCCGGAGCCAATGGTCTTGGTGTTTCCATTGAGCCTGTTACGTCATTCTTCCCTGAGGTTGGCCCCAACGCACACCACCTGTTCAGAAAAATTCGCAATTTATTCGATCCGAATGGACTCTGCGCCCCGGGCCGCCAGGTTTTCAGCAAAACCGAATATGATAATTTTCCTGATGATGTACTTGCAGATCTGAACAAAATGAGACAGATGCACGGACTGTCCACCATTAAAAAAGAGAAGTAAAAAATGCAAGCAAAAACCCTCAAACAAGAGTTGGAAAATATTGCCGGCCAGAGCAATGTCATTGATGATGAAAATATTCTCAAACAATATTCTCAGGATCAGAGTTTTGTTGCACCCGGCAAACCCGATATGGTGGTATTTGTTGAAAGCGTGGAACAGATACAGAAAGTTGTAAAACTTGCAAACAAAACCTTAACCCCTGTCACACCTTACAGTTCCGGAAAAAATCTCCATGGCGCAACAATACCTGAACATGGAGGCCTGATACTTAACATGTCCCGTATGAAAAAAATTTTAGAGATAAATACTGAGGACTGGTTTGCAATAGTTGAACCCGGGGTTACATACCGGCAGCTTCAGGATACTCTATCCAGGCAGGGTTATCGCGTTATGGTCCCCTACGGCATTGTCCCGGAGCGCTCTGTCTTGTCAAGCTATCTTGAACGTGACCCGGTGCTTGCTTCCCCAAGCTTTGAAAATGGCAATTCCCTTATTCTGGATACTGAATTAGTCCTGCCTGATGGTGAACTCTTCCGCACAGGCAACTGGGCAACCGGAGGTCGGCCGGGAGCACCAAACGGGCCTATAAGAAATACCATCTACCGTCTATGGACAGGTGCACAGGGAACACTTGGCATACTGACAAAAATGGGGGTCCAGATTGAACCTCTGCCAAAAGCAGGAAAGATTTTTTTTATTCCTTTCCAAAATCTTTCCGAAGCAATAGAACCGATAAAAAAAATTCAGGGAAAAGAGATCGGGACAGAATGTTTTCTGATAAACAGCTTTAATCTGGCAGCTGTATTTACAGAAGAATGGGAAATTCCTGAGACCTTTCCTGCAGCCATCTCTGCCTCGCCTGAATTTGATAAAGCAAGACAGCTTCTGCCTCCATGGACTTTAATTATCTGTATAAACGGGCCATTGCGCAGAACCGAAGAAAAAACAGCATATGAAACTGAAGCGCTGAAGGATCTTTGCAATGTTCTGAAAATTGATATTTATGAAAGCCTTCCTGACATACCTGAAGCTGAAGTCACCATGCTTGCAGAGATGCTCAGGCCATGGAAGGCTCTTAAAAAGTTCAATTATAAAGGTTCTGTCCATGACCTTACATTCAAGGCCCCTTTAAATAGATTAACAAAGCTTGATAAAACTCTTCAGGACCTTGCACAGGCCCACGGATATCCATTAGCTGATATCGGCATATTCCTGCTTCCTCTGGAAAGGGCAAGGGCAATACACTGCGAGTTCGATCTTCACTGTGCTCATTCAGACAAAAGAGAAAAAGAGAAAGTAAAAGCCCTGTGGCTTCAGGCATCTTCCAGTCTGATCAATTCAGGCGCTTATTTTGACAGGCCTTATGGACCATGGGCAGAGATGATTTACTCCCGGGCATCAAACTATACCAGTATGCTGAAAAAGCTGAAATCTGAAATTGACCCGAACAACATACTGAATCCCGGCAAGCTCTGCTTTGGGGTTACATAAAACATGGTTAAAAATTGTTGCTATTTCTCTCTTTAAATAGTATATTTTCATTTTTAAAAAAAGACGATAAATATAAAAACAATTAATACTGATAATGAGAGGTAATGCAAGTATGACAGATTATGATGTTATTGTAGTAGGATGCGGACCTGCGGGACTGATGGCCTGTGAAGAACTTGCCAAAAAGGGCATCAATGCTCTTGGAATTGACAAAAAACCGAGACTGGACAGGAACATCAGATCAGCATCCGGTTTTTGTTTCCTCGACCAGCCTTTTATGAATGAGACAATCAGGATGGAATCCACAGGAAACAAAACCAGGTATCATTATACTGACTCCGGCTTTACCATTGACTACTCAGCACCCATGGAAGGGATATACCACTCTCACATGTTTTCAGACACTGGCAAACACTGGCAGGCATCAACCAGAAAAAAGCCGTTTTATAATATTTTTGATCCTGACCACTGGATCTCTGACAGGTACAAATGCGCGGTAGAAAACGGTGCAGAATTCCTGCCTGGCACCCTTGTCCTTAAGGCAAAGCAGAGCCCCGGCAGGGTGGAAATTACTGTGAGGACAAATGGAAAAAACAGAACCCTTACCTGCAAAAAACTCATTGCCTCTGACGGGCTTTCATCACGAGTTGCCCGCTCAATAAAAGCAAACCAAAACAGAACCAACTACGGCACAGGCGCACATCTTGAATATGAGATGACTGATGTGGACTGTACGTATGACAGGGGAGATATGTTTTTTTTCGGGGCAAAAAATTTCGGCGGGCGCGCAGGTGCACTTATAATGATACCAAGTCCTAACGGAAAAAATGCTTACAGAGTACTTACCATGTCTGTCCTGCCTGCATCTAACGGCACAGACATTCTGGAATATTTTATTAATGAAGGACCTTATGCGCACTGGTTTAAAAAATCAAAAATTATTGACAGAAGCGGTGCCTTAGTCGAACTTATGACCCCCATGATTACACCCTATGTCGGTAATATACTGTTTGTGGGAGATTCAGCTGCCTGGGCAGAGTGCCTCTACCAGTGTGCCACAATGGCAGGTTACAAGGCTGCGGAATTTACTGACATGGAACTGAACGGGGGGAAAGGTTTTGATGAATACTCTAAATGGTGGCAGGACCATTTTGAATGGATAAAGAATCCTAAAAAGATGGCAGATTACGGCAAACGCATATTCCTTCCGAGGTTCTTTACTGTTGAGGAACTGGACTTCCTTTTTGATCTTGCTGAAAAAAACCCTATTGTTGTTGATGAGGCTGAAGCATCACCATTTGATTTTGCAGCCATGGTATTTCACCACTTTATGGCCATGCCTGAAGTTCCCGAGTACCTGAAGCAGCGTATGCAGGAAGTAATTGACGCGGATCAGGCTAAAGTAGCAACAGTTATTGGAAAAGTTCAGAAAGCATAAAAAAAAATACCCTGCGCTTTTCGCCTGGCATTTGTTACGATGTACTGCTGTTAATAACCAAATATATATTAAGTGGTGTTTTATACCCTGGTAGAATAACCTGCTGAAAACTTTTAAAAAGTAAGCCTTAATTTCCTTCTCCTTCGGCTTGCTTCAATTCTTTTTCGCTTCATTTTTACACTTGGCTTCTCATAATACCGCCTGGCCCTTAGTTCTCTCATCAGTCCATCCTTCTGCATCTGCTTTTTGAGAATCCTGATGGCTTTTTCTATGTCACCTCTAACCTCAACACTAATTGCCATTTATAAATAATCCTTTACTAATTCATAAAAATATTTTTATTTTCCTGATGTCTGCTGGCAGCAGATCAGTAACAGAAATATAATCAATTCTATGTTTTTTTGTAAAAACTGATACCAAATAGCAGCACAAAAGATCTGTTGTCCACAATATATAGATAATATATAAAATCAATTTAAAAGTCAAGGAATAAATCTATTAATCACATTACGGTAATTTAAAATCTTCGGTTTATTCGTAAAAAAGATGAGATGTAAAATAGTCTTTTACAGGCATACCCCGAAACAGCGCTTTGAACCATGAACACTGAGGAGAAATTTGCAGCATTTAGACAGCCAAACTCTGCAAATATTTTTTTGTTTAACAAATGATAAAATTGTGATAAAAAAGATATCTATATGCTGCACAAGACAAGACATAAATGTGTCTAAACATAATCAGTGATAACAAATGGAGTAAAACCATGTCAGGTCATTCAAAGTGGAGTACCATAAAAAGAAAAAAAGGTGCTGCTGATGCAAAAAAAGGAAAGGCATTTACCAGATTAATAAAAGAACTTACAATTGCCGCAAGAATGGGTGGCGGCAACCCGGAGTCTAACCCCCGGCTGCGCGCTGCCATGGCTGCTGCAAAATCAGAAAATATGCCCAAAGACAATATTGAAAGGGCAATAAAGAAAGGCGCTGGTGAGCTGGAAGGAACAACTTATGAGGAATTTGTCTATGAAGGATATGGCCCGGGCGGTGTTGCTGTCCTGGTTGATATAATGACTGATAATAAAAACAGAACCGCTGCTGAGGTCAGACATATTTTCACAAAGAACAATGGTAATCTTGGAGAGTCAGGGTGCGTGGCATGGATGTTTGAAAAAAAAGGAACAATAGTCTATGATAAAACCGGGGTTGATGAAGAAAAGCTGATGGATATTGTGCTGGAAGCCGGGGCTGAAGACATAAGCGATGATGAGAACACCCTGATGGTAATGACTGATCCAAAAGATTTTTATGCGGTTAAAGATGAAATAGACAAAGCAGAGGACATTCCAAAATACATTTTAGCTGAAATAACAATGGTTCCACAAAATACGGTGAAAGTTGAAGGGAAAGAGGCTGAGCAAGTACTTCGGCTCATGGAAGCTCTTGAAGATTCAGATGATGTTCAAAATGTATATGCAAATTTTGATATCCCGGAAAGTGAAATGGAAAATCTGTAACTGCCATTTTATTCACCCTTTTATTTTACTGTTTTTCATCTTTCCCCCTGTCTGAAAGGGGCTCAACAGTTATTCTCTCTTTTTCTTCAAATAAACGCAGGGGGCCTTCAAGCTGGCTGCTGATTTCTCTGCGCAAATCACCTATCTTAAGCAAAACACCATGATAAATAAAATGGTTTACAACTACCTCGGGAACTGCGTCTTTCATTGCTTCTGTGATAAGAATATTTTTCTTCTTATTAAGAGAATCCTTCTCTTCCCTGAGTTTTGATAAATAGCTCAAAGTTTCTTTTAATTTTTCATGCTGTTCCTTTGTAAGTTTTTGCAACAGTTCCCTGTTTTTAACTATCGGGGCGATTCTTTTTTCTATAGTATCAACTTCCCTGTTTGTCTCTATTATCTTTTCATCAATTTTATTGCATTTCTCCTCTAATTCAAAGTCCTTGCCTGGGATAAGGACTGTTTTTATGCCCATGTCCGAACCAAAATCAAATGCTTCTATACCTCTTTTAGCAGTTGTTTTACCCCCGCGTATTGAACCTGTTTTAACATTTACACGGCCAAGTGCTATAATGTTTGAATTTACAATTTCGTTTTTTGCTGTAACATTGCCCCGGGCTTCAACACTGGTTTCGTTAATATATTTTGCTTCAATATCTCTCCCGCACTTAATGTCAGCCTGCTCCTTGCCGTTGCAGCCCCCGTATATCTTTATATCAAGCCCTGCATAAAGACTTGAAGCACCTACCAGGCCATGAACTATTATCGATTTTGTCGCCTTTATCTTATATCCATCCTCTATGTCACCCCCAATTTCAACAGTCCCGTCAAAATCAATATTACCAACGCTTAAATCCAGGTCTCCTGAAACAGAAAAAACTTCTGTTACACTTATTCTGGGTCCCATCCTGTCAGCTTCTACTATTGGCTGACCATTTACCTCGGCAAAAAAGTGCAGACCGTCATCAGAAGCCTTAACATTCCTGGCAGTTTTTAATGAAACCTTTCTTACTTTTGGAGGAGGAATGATTTTGCCATAAACGTCTTTTCCGGCAACCGGGTCCTCATGAGGGATAATGCAGGCAATTTCACTTCCTTCTTTGACACATTGAACTACATTGGTTTCCCTTACATCTATGCTTCCGTCTTTGTTTTCTTTGTAACTCGGCCCATCAGTCCTGTCAAAATAATATTTGATTTCCCCGTTCCGGCCATTATTACAAGGTGTTCCCTTGGCAATTGTATGGTCTTTTATTGGCTTACCCGCTGAGTTATATGAAGATACAATATAGTCAACAGCAAGATCATCTATGCCATATACTATTCTTCTGGCTGAAAGTTCAGCCATAATTTTTTCGCGACTCATGTTTTTCTCTAAGCCAGAGCATGTTAAAGAAGCCTCCATCCTGTCATCACTCACCCTGATTTCAAACACTTTCCGAACTGGTTCAGCCCCAGTATGATTTGTCTGATTTTCACTGTTTTCAGTTGAAGCTGAGGTCTCTTTTTCAACAGCTGTGTTTGCCATAATAGTTTTCCCTGATAAAGATTGATGGCTTTTTACAGAATCACCAGAATTACTTTGTCTGAATGAACTTAACGCAGACTAAAGTCTGCGGCTACCAACAACTGAACATATCAACTGGATCTATCCACATCCTTTAGAAAGCAAAAAGGAAATTCCTATACAATCAGGTTAATGTTAAATGTATTTAATGAAAGCAGGTAATCAAAGTAATATGATATAAATTTTTAATTTTGCGATAATATTTTCGGAGTTTTATCTGTTTTCTTAAATAAAAAATTTACGGGGTTTTTATTTTATGCTAAAAGTTGTTATATTACCTGTTCGGAAAATATAAAATTTTGAATTTGATGGAATTATGTCTGCTCATTCTGAAACATATGATGTGATCGTAGTTGGAGGGGGGCATGCTGGATATGAGGCATGTCATGCTGCTGCAAAAATCGGGTGCCATACACTTCTGCTCACCATGAATCTTGATACCATTGGACTGATGTCGTGCAACCCGGCAATTGGGGGGCTTGCCAAAGGACAGATTGTAAAGGAGATAGATGCCTTAGGGGGTATTATGGGAAAAGCAATTGATAATACCTCCATCCAGTTCAGAATTCTAAATACAAAAAAAGGGCCGGCTGTCAGGTCATCCCGTGCCCAGGCTGACCGCCAGCTTTACAGGCTGTGGATAAAACACGCTGTGGAATCAGCAAAAAGCCTGGCTGTAAAACAGCGCCTTGTTGAAAAAATTCTGGTGAAAAACAGCAGGGCTGTTGGTGTTGAAACATCAATTGGTGAACATTTTTTTTCAAAATCAGTAATTATCGCCACCGGAACATTCCTTAATGGACTTATACACATTGGCATGACAAAATATCCTGCAGGAAGACTTGGGGAACCGCCTTCAAAAGGTGTTTCTGACAGCCTGCAGTGCCTGGGGTTTCAGCTTGGAAGACTTAAAACAGGCACAACACCACGGCTTGATGCAGGGACAATTAACTTCAGCGTCATGGAAAGACAGGATGGCGATATCTGCCCCAAACCTTTTTCTTTTTCAACAAAAAGTATTACCCGACATCAATTACCCTGCTACATAACATACACAAATCAAAAAACTCACAGAATTATACAGGAGGGATCTGATCGTTCTCCCCTTTTTACAGGAGTTATTCAGGCAACAGGGGCAAGGTACTGTCCCTCAATAGAGGACAAGATAAGACGGTTTCCTGAAAAGAGCAGGCATCAGATTTTCATTGAACCAGAAGGCTACAACACCACGGAAGTTTACCCTAACGGAATTTCCACCAGCCTCCCCATTGACACCCAGCTGAAGATGGTTCGCAGCATTAAAGGCCTGGAATCTGCTGAAATCATGAGGCCTGGATATGCAATTGAGTATGATTACGTAAATCCGGTTCAGATAAAACCTACTCTTGAAACAAAACCTGTAACCTCTCTATACCTTGCAGGCCAGATCAATGGTACATCAGGATATGAAGAGGCTGCTGCACAGGGCCTCATGGCCGGTATTAACGCAGCATTACAGGTAAAAGGCACTGGTCCTTTTATACTTGACCGTTCAGAGGCTTACATTGGTGTGCTGATCGATGATCTTGTTACAAAAGGCACTACCGAGCCATACAGAATGTTTACATCAAGGGCTGAATATCGCCTCCTGCTTAGAGAAGATAATGCAGACCTCAGGCTGATGAAAAAAGGCTATGAGCTGGGGCTCATTGAGAATGATGTTTTTGACAGTTTCAGACATAAGAAAAAACTTATAGAAGATGAGATAAAAAGAACAGAAGATCTGAAAATACAGCCTGTTCCGGAATTTCAGGAATGGCTCAAAAAGCATGGGACATCTCCTCTAAAGAACACAATAACACTCAGAGAACTCATGAAACGCCCTGAGATAGATTATAAATCACTTTCCGGCCTGGGCTTGTTTGAGGACAGCTTGAGTGATGCTGTAAAAGAACAGGTTGAAATACAGGTAAAATACAGCGGGTATATCCTGAGACAGCAGCAGATGGTTGAAAAGTATAAAAAACTTGAAGAGAAAAAATTACCCCTTTCAATGAATTTTAATGAAATTCCAGGGCTCAGCGCCGAGGCAAAAGAAAAGCTGAAAAAAGTACGTCCCCTGTCCCTGGGACAGGCATCAAGAATTTCCGGCATCACCCCTGCAGCTATTTCCATATTAATGGTATATATGAAAAAAATTGAAGGTGTTGTACAGGTGCAGAGATGATGAAAGGTAACAGTCTGAAGGAAATACCGGACAAACTTCTGCCTGTGCTGGTTCAGTCAGGGCTAAACACATCCATTGTTGCAGGAGAGCTTTATTATTTTCCAGTCACTGATTCTACAAACAGAATGGCAAAAGAATATGCTCTGTCAGGTGTTTCAGACGGAACTGTCGTGATTGCAGAAAAACAGGTGTCCGGAAAAGGCAGGATGAACAGATCCTGGGTTTCTCCTGCATACAGCAGCATTCTCTGCTCTATAATTTTTTATCCATGCATAAGCACCTCTTCTGTTTTCAAGCTCACTATGCTTGCTTCAATTGCAGTAGTCGTGGCCATACATAAAGCCTGTGGAATTCAGTCCCGGATAAAATGGCCAAACGACGTTTATATAAAAAATAAAAAAGTTTGTGGAATTTTATCCGAGTTTTCATCAGATCAGGATACTGTACAATATGCTGTTATTGGTATTGGGATAAATGTGAATTTTGATGTTGCCCTTCTCCCGGAAATCAGGGAAACTGCCACATCCCTTAATCAGGAAACAGGTCAAAGGGTTTCAAGGCTGAAAGTGATGAAAACATTACTGAAAGAGATAGACTTGCGTTATCATGACCTTTTGCACACCAACAAACGTGATTTAAAAAAAGAATGGGAGCACTGTTCAATGGTTTTAAATCGCCATGTTAAAATAATCTCAGGACACAAGGTAACATCAGGTCTTGCAAAAAGGATAAATGAAGAGGGGCATCTTATCATCATAGACTCACTGGGAAAGGAAAAAGAAATTCTTTGCGGGGACGTTTCTCTCAGCTTATAAGGAAATATTATGAAAAACAGCAGGCTTAAGGAAAATTATAATTTTATAAAAAATTTGACTGACAAAGTTTTATCCGGCAGCAGCATACAGGCAGATGAAGCAGAACATATTCTTTCGCTGAAAAAACAGACTGATATTATTTTACTTCTGGCGCATGCAAATCTAATCAGAGAAAGTTTTCACGGTTCCAGGATCAACCTCTGTGCCATTGTGAATGCTCAATCAGGCAAATGTTCTGAGGACTGCAGATTTTGCGTCCAGTCTGCCCATTATAACACAGACATAGTCTCACATTCCCTGCTGAAAAAAAATGATATCTTAAAAGCTGCGCAAACTGCCGGCAAAAAGGGAATTCATCGGTTCAGTATTGTCACAAGCGGAAAAGGTGTTAAAGAGAAAAAGGACTTTGACAGGATCTGCACGGCAGTAAAAGATATTTGCGGATTTGACAGCCTTTTGCCATGTGCATCCCTGGGAATATTGACTAAACAGCAATTTCGGCAAATTTATGCAGCAGGCCTCAGGAGATATCATCATAATCTGGAGAGTGCTGAGAGTTTTTTTTCACAGGTTTGCACAACCCACTCTTTTGAGGAAAGGGTGAAAACCATTCGCCTGGCAAAGGAGGAAGGTTTTGAAGTATGTTCCGGGGGCATTTTTGGCCTTGGAGAAACCCCCCAACAGAGGATTGAGCTTGCTTTTACACTTAAGGAGCTTGATATTGATTCAGTTGCACTGAATTTTTTACACCCTATTCCGGGAACACCTTTTGAAAACAATAATCTGTTACCGCCCCTTGAAATTTTAAAGGCTGTGGCAGTATTCAGGTTTATATGCCCTGACAAGGAGCTCAGAATATGTGGTGGCAGAGAAGTTTGCTTAAAGACTCTGCAGCCCCTAATGTATGCGGCTGGAGCAGATGGCATAATGGTTGGAAACTATTTAACTACCGCGGGACGCAATGTCCATGTGGACCTGCGGGAAATTACGGACATGGGTCTTGAACACTGCTGAGAAGACGAACAGCTATGCAAAGGATTGTCTGCTACAACAAAAATTTATTGTGTGAGGAGGATACACCTGTTTCTCCCTTTAACAGAGGACTTCATTATGGCGATGGAGTTTTTGAGACCCTTCGTTCATATGCAGGTAGATTTTTTCGTTTTAAAGAACATATGAACAGGTTCATGGCCGGTCTGAAGCTGTTAAGGATACAGGCTGACTGGAGCAGTGCGGAAATGCTTGGTGCAGCCAAAGAAGTTTTAAAGGCTAACAATTTGTCTGATGCCAGCGTCAAGTTTATTGCCTTCAGGAATGGTGCTGAAGGACCTGCCCCTCCACCTGATTTAAAAGCATCTGTTCTGATATCTGCAGGGCCTTTTGACAGCAGAAAAAAACTGCGCTGTGAAAAGGGAATGAGTGCATATATTGTTTCTGGCAGGCGAAACATTTATTCTCCTTTAGCTTTTCTGAAAAGTTTAAACTACCTGGATAATATTCTTGGAAAATTTGAAGCACGCGATAACAATGCTGATGAAGCACTGTTTTTAAACATTCATGGCATGGTTGCGGAAGGAGCTACCAGTAATATTTTTATAATCAGGCAGGAAGTGCTCTATACTCCACCACTGCATGCAGGGATTCTTAATGGAATAACCCGCGGCGTTGTACTGCAGATTGCAACAGAGGCAGGCATTAAATGCATGGAAAAAGAATTTTCTCCTGACCATCTTTTTGCAGCTGATGAAGCTTTTTTAACAAATTCTTTGATGGAAATAATGCCCCTTGTTTCTGTAAACAGCAGGCCTGTAGGCAGTGGAACTCCAGGGGATATTACAGCTGAATTAATGGATAAATACAGCAGCCGGGCAGGAAAAGAAACAGGGGTCAAAAGATGAAAATTACAAGCGCAGATTTTTTTAAAAGCGTATACAAATATGCAAGCCTGCCTGATTCATGCCTGCCTGAAATTGCCTTTTCCGGAAAATCTAACGTTGGAAAATCTTCACTTATAAACACCCTTCTTAACCGGAAGGGTATTGCAAAAACAAGTTCCACACCAGGCAGAACACAGTCCATAAATTACATTAATGTTAACAACTCTATTTTTTTGTGGATCTTCCAGGATATGGATATGCAAAAGTACCTGTTCAGGTAAAAAAGAGATGGGGGCTTTTGATTGAAGAGTATCTGAAAAAAAGGTCATCTCTCCGGATGATTTTTCTTATTGGTGATGCGCGAAGAAACCCTGGAGAAGATGAGGCTGGCTTTGCACAATGGCTTGCGATAAACAGAATTCCTTTTTTGATCGTACTGACAAAAATTGACAAGCTGAAAAGAAATATGCGCCGGAAGTCCTTAAATTCATGGCAGCAGTATCTTGGAACAGAAAAGATACTGCTGTTTTCAGCAGTGACCGGGGAGGGCAAGGACAAATTATGGCAGGAGATAGGCCTTTGTTTACAACGCGAATCATGAAGTATGCGGGAACAAATAACTTGACTCTTACCAGTGGTTTTCGGTATAATTGTCTGATTTTTAACAGCTTTTCTATCCCGGGTATTGCAGTAAAGATCTGCAGCAATACCCGGATCTAATCCGAACATAATTCCTACAGGTTATTCTCATGAAAATACTTGTCACAGGCGGAGCTGGTTTTATAGGTTCAAATTTTATTCGCTATATATTTAATACATACCAGGATTACAGCATTGTTAATCTTGATAAATTAACATATGCAGGAAATCTGGAAAATTTAAAGGAGATCGAAGAACAGGACAGCAGCTGTAAAAAAAGATACACCTTCATAAAAGGAGATATAACCGACAGTAAACTTGTTGACAGCATTATTGAAAAAGATGTGGAAGCTGTTATAAATTTTGCGGCTGAATCCCATGTGGACAGAAGCATAGATAATTCAAGAATATTTGTAGAAACCAATGTTTTAGGCACCCAGGTTCTTCTTGATGCTGCATTGAAACACGGGCTCAACCGCTTTATTCAGATTTCAACAGATGAAGTATACGGTTCCCTTGGACCTGACGGCAAATTCAGTGAAACAACACCACTCTCTCCCAACAGCCCGTATTCAGCCAGCAAAGCAGGTGCTGACCTTTTAACCCGTTCATATTTTGAAACATTCGGGCTTCCGGCTTTAATTACCAGATGTTCAAATAACTACGGCCCGTATCAGTTTCCTGAAAAACTTATTCCTTTTTTTATTACCAATGCAATGACAGACCAGCAACTCCCCCTTTACGGGGATGGGCAGAATGTGCGGGACTGGATATTTGTTGAGGACCACTGCAGTGCCATTGATATGGTTCTCCACCACGGCAAACCCGGTACAATTTATAACATCGGAGGAGACTGCGAAAAAACAAACGCAGAAATCACAAAAACCATATTACAGGAACTGTCAAAGCCGGAATCACTGATTACTTATGTAAAGGACCGGCCGGGCCATGATCGCCGTTATGCCATAGACTGCACAAAGATCACCAGAGATCTTGGATGGTCAAGAAAGTATGTTTTTAAAACCGGAATAAAGGAAACCGTCAAATGGTACAATGAAAATCAATCCTGGTGGAATAAAATTAAAACAGGTGAATATCAGGATTTTTACAAACGGTGGTATGAGGACAGGAATAAACAGGAATGAACAGAGTTCTGGTAATAGGCTCAAACGGGATGCTGGGGCAGGACATGACAGTCACGCTGCAGAGTTCTTTTGAGGTCTTCACGAGGTCTCATCCTGAACTGGACATTTGCGACAGAATGAATGTTTCCCGTGATATCCTGGAGATTAATCCTGACATTGTTATTAACTGTGCAGCATATACTGATGTGGATGGTTGTGAAACAGAAAGAGATCTGGCTTTTGCTGTAAATGCTGAAGGCCCGAAAAATATTGCTCTTGCATGCAGGGAAACCAGCGCAGATTTATGCCACATCAGCTCTGATTTTGTTTTTGACGGCAGAAAAAATGCGCCCTATATTGAAACAGATAATACAGGCCCCCTTTCAGTATACGCTGAATCAAAACTTGCTGGAGAGATGAATATTCAAAACATACTGCCAGGGCATGTCATTATCAGGACATCATGGCTTTTTGGAAAAGGCGGAAAAAATTTTGTCTCAACAATTATAAAACTTGCCGATAAAATGGATGTGATTAATATCGTTGATGACCAGACAGGGTGCCCGACATATACTGTTGATCTTTCAAATGCAATCAAAACACTTCTTTTGAAACGTGCTCAGGGCATATATCATTTTTCCAATTCCGGTGAATGTACCTGGCACGGGTTTGCCGGAAAAATCATTGAGGTTCTTGGACTCAAAACAAAGGTCAATCCAATCACCTCACAACAGTTGGGCAGACCTGCACTCAGACCGGCATATTCTGTTATGGACTGTACCAAGTTTGCATCCGAAACAGACTTGTACCCAAGAGCATGGGAAGATGCTTTGAAGGAATATATAAACAGCATGCAAGGGGATTTGAAATGAAAATTGCAATAATAGGAACAGGATATGTAGGGCTCGTAACCGGAACCTGTTTTTCCGAAACAGGCAATGATATTGTCTGTGTAGACATTGATGCAGATAAAATTACTCTTCTTAATCAGGGGCATGTTCCTATTTATGAACCCGGACTTGATGAACTTATTAAAAGAAACATGAAAGAGGGCCGCCTCAGCTTTTCAACAGATACCAGGGAGGCCATCCATAATGCCCTTTTTATTTTTATCTGTGTGGGGACCCCTCCTAAAGATGATGGCTCAGCCGACCTTGGCTATGTATGGAGTGTTGCTGAGGAGATTGGCAAACACATTAATTCTTACAAAATTGTCGTAACCAAAAGCACTGTTCCGGTGGGAACAACCGAGCAGGTGAGACAGATTATTGCAAAGCAGACAAATGAGCAGTTTGATGTTGCTTCCAACCCGGAATTTTTAAAAGAAGGGGCAGCAGTTGATGATTTCATGAAACCTGACAGGGTTGTAATAGGAACCGATGACCCCAGGGTTGATGAGCTGATGAAGGAGCTCTATTCGCCATTTGTGAGAACAGGAAAACCAATACTGGCCATGGACATCAGGAGTTCAGAACTTACCAAGTACGCGGCAAATGCAATGCTTGCAAACCGTATCTCTTTTATGAACGAAATTGCAAACCTTTGTGATAAAATCGGAGCTGACATAAATTCAGTTAGAATAGGAATGGGTTCTGATCCACGTATCGGCACATCGTTTCTTTTTCCAGGAGTTGGATATGGCGGATCGTGCTTCCCAAAAGATGTGCGGGCCATAGTTGAAGTAGCAAAGAAGGCTGGATATGAAATGAAAATTCTTCCCATGGTGGAAGAAGTTAACAACTTTCAAAAGAGGGTGTTAGCTGACAAGGTTATTGATTATTTCCAGGGTGATGTAAAGGGTAAAAAAATAGCGGTATGGGGACTTGCATTTAAACCAAAAACAGATGATATGAGAGATGCACCTTCCATTGAGATAATCAGCCGCCTTTTAGACTCTGGTGCAAGCATAGAGGCCTATGATCCGGTTGCAATGGAGGAAACACAAAAAATATTTGGCGATCGCATAAAATATGGCAGTAAAAACTACGATGTTCTGAACAATGCGGATGGACTTCTGGTGGTAACCGAATGGAATGAATTCAGAGAGCCTGATTTTGACAAAGTTTTATCACTTATGAAAAACCCGGTTATTTTCGACGGCAGAAATATTTACAGTGCAAAAAAACTGAAAGCAAGGGGTTTTGATTACTTTGGAATCGGTATAAAACAACATTGACAATCAAATAAAAAGTCAACAAAAAAAGGGAAGCAGCATTATGCGCACACTTATTACAGGTGGTGCCGGTTTTCTTGGAAGCCATCTTTGTGACCGTCTCATTAAAGAGGGCCACGCGGTAATCTGCATGGATAACCTGATTACAGGAAACATGAGCAACATCGCACATCTTTTTGGCCATGAAAAATTTCAATTCATAAAACATGATGTTACAGAATATATATATGTTGAGGAGAGCCTGGATAATATCCTCCACTTTGCTTCTCCTGCCAGCCCCATTGATTATCTTGAACTTCCCATCCAAACGTTAAAGGTGGGGTCCCTGGGAACGCACAAGGCCCTGGGATTAGCAAAAGAAAAAAATGCCCGCTTCCTTTTAGCCTCAACTTCTGAGGTATACGGGGACCCTTTAATACATCCCCAGCCTGAAGAGTATTTCGGGAATGTCAACCCCATAGGTCCAAGAGGAGTTTATGATGAGGCAAAACGATTTGCTGAAGCTCTTACAATGGCCTATCATCGCTATCACGGGGTTGAAACCCGTATTGTAAGGATTTTCAATACATACGGGCCCAGGATGAGAATCGATGACGGACGCGTGGTGCCCGCATTTGCATCCCAGGTGCTGAAAGGTATCCCTCTGACTGTATTTGGTGATGGTTCCCAGACAAGAAGTTTCTGTTATGTTACAGATTTAGTGGATGGAATTCACAGGCTGCTGTTTTCTGAAGAAACCGACCCCGTAAACATCGGTAATCCACATGAAATGTCAATAATGGAATTTGCAAGCAAAATCCAGGAGATAGCTGGTGTAAACCTGAAAATAGAAACAAAACAACTTCCTGAGGATGATCCAAAGGTAAGGCAGCCTGACATAACCAAAGCAAAAAACATATTAGGGTGGACCCCGGTGGTTTCTTTCGAGGAAGGCATAGGAAAAACCATGGAATATTTCAGGAAAAAACTGAATATTTAAATAAAGACAAAACAGTAAAAAGTCAAATATTTTTGAGGCAGATATGGATAACAAAAACTACCGCCCCCGTTTTTTTCTTATAATTCTCATTGCTGTTATTATTGGTCAGTATCTTTCTATAAACTATATGAAAAAGGACTTTGAGGACAGAATCAGTCAGTGTTATGATGCAATAAACACCAGTTCCATTATGCATGGTGCACTGGTAAATATTCTGGTAGAGAAAAAAATACTGGAAAGAGATCAGCTCCTGAAAGAAGCAGAAAACCTTTCAATTGATTTAAAAAATATGATAGAAAACAGTAAAAATCCGGATCAAACAGAATAAATCGAGTTAACCCGGAATTTACAGTGTAAATCATATTTAAACCGTAAACGATTAACACCACATTGTTTTTTTCAGGAGGCACAATGAAAATAACAATAAAATTTTTTTGTACATTTGGATTGCTTTTTATGCTGTTGGTTGAAAATGTTCACGCTGACAATTATGAAACTCATGTTGTCAGCGGCAACGTATATACCTGCTATTTCATAACTTCGATTGATGTTTTGAGTAGTGATATTACATTTGAAGAAAAAAGCGGCATGTCCTTTGCAACCTTTCCCGGCAATGGGTTTTATCTTAATTTTATTAATTTCTTTGCCGGTACATATTTGACATTGGATGCAAAGTTTGGAGGCAGAAAAGGAGATCTTGTTTTTTTTATGACTGGTATCTCTTTTGATCCATGGATTTTCGGAACAGGGTTTATTGTTTTTGAATACAGCAAGTCATATTTTATGACATTTTTTGGCCTCAGGAACCTGGAATAGTTCAGACAAACAACTTATATTACGGGGAGTAGCGCAGCCTGGTAGCGCGCATGCTTCGGGAGCATGAAGTCGGGGGTTCAAATCCCCCCTTCCCGATACTTAAACTTTGATATACTAATATGCAGGACACCTGAAAATTAAAAAAGTAAGATTTTTGTTATTCTCATGAGCTATATGAGCCCCAACCAGATTTCACTTCGTGCCTGCACGTAAAACTCTGCAGCCAGTCTAAAGAAACCTGAGGTTGACCAGAATACACTACATGGGAAAACCAGCCCCGTCGCAGGGATCAGTAACCGGCTGGCATATTTCGGGATCAGCACCAGGCAGCGGTACCACCGTAAACTCATAATCTTCATCCTCGCAGTCCAGAGGTGCTTGCCACGTGGTGCCGTCAGGGCACTCCCACCTTCCGTCTTCGGCATATTTGACATACTGCTCTCCTCCACCCACGGTCCACGTAACAGTATTGGTGGAGTAATCAACAATCCACTGATAGCACTCCTGTCCGGTGTTGTCATAAGTTAAAACCCTGGTTTCATTTGCAACATTTTCAAACACCAACCACTGAAAACACTGGTTGCCTGTGCTGTCATAGAAAGTGGTGGTGTCAGGGTCGTTTTCGTCGGCCTCTACTATGGCGTAGTGCCCGTCTCCATATACATACTTGATGTCACCTTCTGAACTAAGCGACACACATACAGGGCACTCGGTTATGGTACAGTTCGGGCAACTCGGATCGAAATCTCCACAAGGTACGCAGGACAAACCATCCGGGCTGTCTCCCATGGCAGTGGTTGTAGTCAATGTTTCATTATCACCACCGTCTTTATCACAGCCGGCTTGGACCAGCAGTAAAGCGGCCAGAAAAAAAAGCACAGACATTACGATCAATATTTTATGCTTTTCCATCCCAAAACTCCTTTTCTGTATTTTTAATAAAATTTAGCTCTTGGTAAACAGGTTTGCCCTTCTATCAGATTTTAAAAACAATCAATAAAAATATTAAAACAGAACATGTATACTTGTTTTTTTATGCTATTTCTATATTATAATTACGAAGTTAAGTCAATGTTACTCTCGGTAACTTCACCATTTCAACATTCTCTGAAAGTCAAGAGCAACGATAATTCATACAAATGCCACATTTACAAAAAAATCTTACATAATCAGGGGCTAAATGAACAGGAGAATTTATTAATATTATCTTGACCCGTAGAAACTCCCGGCAAAGGTCATTTGGCAGCAAAAACAAAAACTGCTTTCCTGATCACCCGGGACTAACCACCTGAAACTGTATAAAATCAAGAAATTCCTTGACATTCATAAAAACATCTGATATTATTATCTGGTTCAAGCAAAGACAGCATGACAACTGGAAACTGAATCATGAATCCCTGATTCAGGGGGAGGGGAAGAACTATTGAGAATAAGCCGCCTGAAGGTAAAACATACCTGAAGGCGGTTTTTAGTTGTAGAGGTCAATATAGACAAACATCAACAGTTTTTAACAGAAACTGTTGATATAACAATTATCATGATAAAGGAGAAAAATCATGTCACAACTTTTTTGCAAAACTAAAGCAGTTCATAAAATTACAGGTGCGTTGATTACTTTGCTTTTTTTAACCACCAACTCCTCAGTGTCATCTGCTGAGGATATATCTGCTCTCATAATAATCAACAAGGTTCCAGCATCACTTAATGTCAATCAGGACCATGTGCCGGATGATTATGCTGATTATTCCTGGGAAATATTTATTGACTCTGACAGTGATCCTTCAACAGGAGATGATAGCGGGTTTGACGTATCCCTTAGTATAGACCATTTTGTCAGACCAGACTCAAGCCCTGAAGCAGCGAACCCAATTTTAACAGCACAAAAAGCAACATGGATACTAACTTCAAGCGGGGGCACGTATGGTCATGAAATATCGGTGGATGTAGATTATACAAACAATCATATTGTGCTGACCGGCGATAAAGCATGGGATGAATTGAAAGATGTGGATTGCGGAGACCGTTTTTATATAAAAACCTTCTACTGGTCGATAGACGGGCCAATCT
>JAJRXD010000146.1 GCA_024276465.1 Deltaproteobacteria bacterium | reverse complement strand
GAATTATTCAAAAGAGGTGATAAGGCTTATCGCAAGCAAGAGAGAATTTCTGAAAAACTATAACGTCAAGCTGGCTCTTGTTAACAATGCAAAGACCCCTGTTCCCACAGCATTAAAGCTGTTGAGCTTTATCAGGGAAAGGGATCTCAGAAACATTTCAAAGAACAAAAACGTATCTTCAGTTATTGCACGAACAGCTTTGAAGATGCTCAGCAGCCGGGGAAGGGCATAATTTATACAAACATGAATGCAGGTGTTTTAACAATCAGCGATAAGGGATCCAGGGGTGAGCGTGAAGATACCAGCGGTCCGGTGGTATGTGATATATTAAAAAGCATGGGGGCTGTTATTGATAAATATGAGATCATACCTGATGAGCAGGAAGTTATTAAATCAAAACTCATCCAGTATGCTGATGATCTGAGGCTTGATCTGATTGTTACAACAGGTGGAACAGGGGTTGCTCCAAGGGATTTAACTCCTGATGCAACAAAAGATGTTATTGACAGGGAATTGCCAGGGATGGCAGAGGCCATGAGGATGGAGAGCTTTAAAATTACACCTCATTCTGTTATCTCCAGGGGTGTTGCGGGTATAAGGGGCCGGACACTGATTATCAATCTGCCGGGCAGTCCCAAAGCAGCTTCGGAAAACCTGATTACAATTATCAAGGCAATTCCCCACGCAGTTTCTAAAATTAAAGGTGATCCGGCGGATTGTGCAGAATAACCCGGGTCAGTTTTTCAGCAGTTCAATCTCAAACAGTCTGGGCCATAATTTTCCGGTTACAAACAGCCGGTCATTTTCTGCGTCATAGGCGATACCGTTCAGCACATCAACAGGATCATCATGGTCATCCGGAGACAGAAGTCCCTTGAGATCAATCCAGGCTGTCACCCTGCCGGATTGAGGTGATATTACTGCTATGCGGTCAGTTTTCCAGACATTGGCGTAAATTTCTCCCTTAATGTATTCCAGTTCATTAAGTTCTGTTAGCGGACCATACCTGTCATATACGTTTATATGCCCAACCTCTTTTAATGTTTCAGGTGATAAAAAATACAGTGTTGATGTCCCGTTGCTCATAATTAACCGTGTTTTGTCACTGGTAATGCCCCAGCCTTCGGTCTGGTAACCGAACTCCTGAAGTAAGTCAAAAGTTTTCCTGTCATAGATGAAACCGACATTTGATTGCCATGTCAACTGGATAATCTTATTGTCAAAGATTGTAATTCCCTCCCCGAAGAATTCAGAATCCAGGTTGCGGATCTGCAGGATATTTCCGGTTTTCAGCTCAGTTTTACGAAGCGAAGAGCGTCCTGACAGGCCTGTTCCCTCATAAAGAAAGCCATCTTCAAAGACCAGTCCCTGGGTAAAAGCATTTTGATCATGGGGATACGAATTAACAATACTGTAAGTGTAAACTGGAACATGGTCAGGAGGATGCAGACATGAGTAAAAAATAGCAGTCTTTGCAGCTAATAATAAAAATATGCAAATTGATATCATTCTAAAACGGTTCATAAAAAACAATCTCTAAGGTTTAAAAGGATCATCATTTCTTAATATTTTAATGACCATTCCCGGTTTAAGCTCAGGGATGTTCTCCGGGTCCCAGGCATTAATAAGGGCAAATGCTTTGATGCCATCTCCTGGTCCTCCATATTTTTTTACCAGGGTGTTCATCCCCTCTCCTTTTTTTATTGTGTAGAGACGGATTTTGTTCGGTTGTATGTTACCGGCCTCTTCCTGTGAAAGTTTTTTGAAACTTTTTATGGTTTTTTCAAAAAAGGGAAGTGCTTTCCTGAATTCATCTGTTTTTGAAATCCCTGTTACAAAAAAAACATTATTTTTCAACTGAAAAAAACCTGTCCTTACTGTAACAGATCCCCTGTGGCGCATTGTTCCTTCATAGGTTCCAGTGTATGCTTCAAGACCATTTATCAGTTGTTGTGAGCCGTTAATCTCTGTGAGCCCGTTTTTTTTTACAATGGCCCTTGCTGCTTCTTCAATTGATTGTCTTTTATTCAGGGAGTGGTGACGCAGCTCCAGCTGAAAATCATTGTCAGGGTCTTTGGCAATGACAGCATCAGGCATGTTTTTAATTGTCCATTTTTCCGGAAAGAAGATTTCAATGCGAAAGTCCGGGTGTTGAAACCTGTTAAGATGAATTACTCCTTCATGGATATTATTTCCAAAAACAAGACCGTCAATCTCTTTTAAGTAACGGTCTTTGCCTGTAATGGAAGGGGGTGGAACCTGCAGGTTTTCCTCAAGCAGCTCTTTTTCAATGTCTGCAATTCGCTTTTGTGTATCAGGATGGCTTGAAAAAAGGCTGATATGATTTTTTTTATTATTGTTATAACGATCAAGCAGTTCAAGGATTCTTAAAACAGAAGAAACAGCTTGTGGATCGTAACCTGCTCTGGAAATATACCCTGCTGAGAGCCTGTCTGACTCAGTCTCATATTCCCGGCTGTATCCAGCGTTAATGGCCACAAAAACAAAATCTGAAAACTGTCTTGCATTATTAATTTCAGGAACGAAAATTGAGGCAATGCCGGTTGCAATCTGATAAGCTGCTGCCTTTGTGTATTGACGCACAGCATGGCGTGCTGTAACATGACCGATTTCATGGGCCAGAACTCCTGCAAGCTCTGCTTCACTGTTAAGGTATGCCATAAGTCCCCTTGTGATGTAAATGTAGCCCCCGGGCAGGGCAAATGCATTGACAATGGGAGAGTAAAGCACAGTAAAATGAAAGAAAATATCAGGTCTGTCTGAAACTTCAGCAATGCGCTCGCCAATTGATGTAACATAATCCTGGAGTCTGCCTGAAGAATATACCCCGTACTGTTTCCTGATCTCAGGGTCCATGCTCCTGCCAACACTGAACTCCTGCTGCTCGCTCATCAGTACAAACTCTTTCTTTTTTGTCACGGGGTTTGTGGCGCAACAAGGGAGCAACACTGCTGCAAGCAATGATAAAATAACCAGGCAGACAGACCTGTTTTGTTGTCTTGAAAACATTTTACAAAAAAGCATTTGTTTGGAATCGTACTATTCAGGCTTTAATTAGTCAAATGCAATTAAGATGTATCTTGAAATCAGTCCCGGTTCGATATAAAACGGATAAAGTACAATGTTAATTTAAAAGCAGCCAGAGAAAAACATGAGACACTGTATTGCAGGAATAATAATTTCATCAATTTTAATCTGCTGTTGTACATCAGGTGCGCAACAGCTGTTTTTATCAGGATCGTCTGCTAACTCAGGCAGAGAACATTTGCATCCTTTATACAAAGAGGTTGAGAGAATTCTTTCAGAGAAAGAACCTGAAAAAAACAGGACCCGCGAAAGCATGATTTCCAGGCAGCCTTCTGCTGAAAATGCAGAAGAAGAGCCAGGGTTGTTAAAGCCGGGTGCAGATCTGAAAATTTTAAAAAAAGTGCGGGGCCTATGGCAAAGTCAATTCCTGAACATGGAAATAAATGGAATGGATGCGGGTGACACCAATGGTGATGGGTACAATGAGATTGTGGTTGCCGGTAGAAATGATATATGGATTTTTAAAAAGAGAGCCAGTGCATTAGAGGTTGTAAAGCACATTAAGGGCAGAAAATCTGAAAGAATAATTAATCTTGATCTTGCTGATCTTGATAATAACGGAACAGATGATATCTTTGTTTCTGCTGTGCATGAAGGCCAGCCGAATTCTTATATTATCAAATTCCGGGAGGGGGATTTTGTAAGGGTTTCAGATAAAGTCAGGTTGTTTTTAAAAGTGCTGGTTGCTTCGGGAGGGCAGAAGGTTCTTTTAGCTCAAGGGCCTGGTAATGGCAGGGCATTTGGCCAGGAAGTTTTTATTATGGATTGGGACAATGGTAAATACATTAAAAAAAGGAGTATGGTTCTGCCGAAAAAAATAAATATTTATGGAAGCAATCTTGGGGATATTGACCATGATGGTGAGGATGACATTATATTTATTGATGATAAAGGCCACTTAGGGGCTACTTCAATGAGCGGAGAAAACATGTGGAAATCTGATGGGGGTTTTAGCGGACCATGCAGATACTTTGGTTTTGGTTCAGATAAAACATCAGTCGGCAAAAGCAGCAGACAGGTCCGGCGGATATCTGTTCCACCAAGAATCCTTATGTTAGAGTCAGATGAAGATGTATCCAATGAAATTATTGTATGCAAAAATTATTCAGACCTGAATAAAGCAGAAGTCCACTGTCTTGTCTGGAGTGGTGCAGGTTTTGAAGGATGCTGGAAAACTAAAAAAACAGATGGCTGTATTGCAGATTGTCAGGTAAAGGATGTTGATAATGATGGCAGGGATGAGCTTGTTGTTGCTGTTTTTAATGCTTTACTAAATGCCGGCAAAAGCACGATTTTAATTTATAATCTGAAAAATTGATCAATTATCTATAATACTCATTAAACATTTCAATCCACGCGCCCGCAGGGGGCGCGACAACGCAGTGCAAACGGCTGAGGACGGCAAAGCAAGTTTCAATCCACGCGCCCGCAGGGGGCGCGACAGCACGATGGTACGGACGTTAACATAACAACTTTTGGTTTCAATCCACGCGCCCGCAGGGGGCGCGACGACAGGCTTGAAAAAAACAGGCCGGACATTGAAGTTTCAATCCACGCGCCCGCAGGGGGCGCGACAAAATAAGGCTAATTTACACCGATCCGAGTTTGTGGTTTCAATCCACGCGCCCGCAGGGGGCGCGACATTGTTTATAATGTGTTGCTGGCACTGTTGACTTGTTTCAATCCACGCGCCCGCAGGGGGCGCGACATGGCAAGCTGGTTTATACGTTCAGGATGGATTTTGGTTTCAATCCACGCGCCCGCAGGGGGCGCGACACCAAAACGCCAAATTGATATGCCTAAAATAAAAGTTTCAATCCACGCGCCCGCAGGGGGCGCGACGATGGCAATTGTGTTAAGCTCGGTCGTCCCAGGTCGTTTCAATCCACGCGCCCGCAGGGGGCGCGACGTCATTGTTCCGCTGCAATGACAGGTTATGTTTTTGTTTCAATCCACGCGCCCGCAGGGGGCGCGACGCTACAAACATGAGAGCTTTGAAATACGGACGGGGTTTCAATCCACGCGCCCGCAGGGGGCGCGACATATTAATTGTTGCAAATTCGATATAATTATGCTAAGTTTCAATCCACGCGCCCGCAGGGGGCGCGACGGTAATTTTTCATATGCTGATACCATTATCCTTGACGTTTCAATCCACGCGCCCGCAGGGGGCGCGACCACATCAACCAAATTCCATTGTCCTGCTATTAACGTTTCAATCCACGCGCCCGCAGGGGGCGCGACTTGATGATTCTGATTTCAACACCGCAAAAACAGCAGTTTCAATCCACGCGCCCGCAGGGGGCGCGACCAAGGTTTTATGGAGTATTTTACTGATCCAAGCGTTTCAATCCACGCGCCCGCAGGGGGCGCGACAAACATGCCACAGCTGGTGCATTTTATGCCACAGTTTCAATCCACGCGCCCGCAGGGGGCGCGACGGATGAAAGAGGGTCGTTTTCTAATAAATCAGGTGTTTCAATCCACGCGCCCGCAGGGGGCGCGACTATTACTTTATAACTTGTTACATTTCCATATTGTTTTTGTGTAAATACGCGAAGCAATTAAAATAGAGTAATATAATGCTTAACCATATTTAATTTTCAAAGAACAAACCCTTCTATAGTCCATGTTTGTCGCGAATAAACCATATCCGCGAACCTTCCAGGCAAACCATGTCAGCTGCTGGTTCGCGGAACTGATTCAGACAATCAATGGCCCTTCAGGGTCAACGGACTTTTTTGTACCAATATGTTCTACACGGCGCTTCCAGTTTGAGCCAAGATAATAAAATCGCAAGCTGTCTTTTGCTGGATCTATTTCATCTATTAAACGCTGTTTTAAAACTGTCCACTGGGCAGGATCAAGACTGCATTCAAAGACAGAAAACTGAACGCGCTGTCCATAGTCCTGGCATGCTTTCGCAACTCTGCGCAACCTGCGTGTCCCACCAGGTTCAGTAACCGCAACATCATAGCTGATCAGTACAAGCATATAAAACTCCTGTCTACTTCCAGACAAACGGTGGATAGCCATCAATATCACCGCGTAGATAACGAGCCATCAACAAAGCCTGCAGATGAAAAAGCAGGCCAATCTTCACCTTCTCTTCAATATACGGGTGCAGAATTTCTTCCTGCTTCCTCGTCTGGTAGGCGACAAGGACATCTTTGCGCGTGTCATCCGTCATCAACACAGCACCGGATTCCTTTTTTTTAAAACCTTTGGCATTCACCTGCTTGCGATTTATAAGTGATAATGCAAGGCGGTCTGCCATAAAAGGCCTGAATTCCTCCAGAATATCAAGAGCAAGGCCTGGTCTGCCCGGTCTGTCGCGATGCAGGTATCCCACAGCAGGATCAAGCCCTACAGCCTCAAGGGCTGATCTTACATCATGCATAACCATTGTATAGAGGAAAGAAAGCAGGCAGTTAACATTATCAAGGGGTGGCCTGCGGTTTCTATCCTGGAAAGAAAAATCATTTTTTTGTGCAACAATTAAATGGTTGAATACATCAAAATAGACACGTGCTGCATCACCTTCAAAACCACGCAATACATCAAGGTCATCTTCCTGTAAAATATTTCTCAACGAATGTCCCAGCCGTTTTACAGCATGGCCAACTTTTTCAGTATCAATCTTTTCCGAATGATCACGCAGCGCACGCTGGAGCACTGTCCTGCAATTTGCAATTTTACCTGTTAATACAGATTGGGTCATCTGAACAGTGAAGTCTTTTTCATCTGCCTTGCGATACTGCTCGCGACGAAGCAGGACATTACCGCTCACAGGCCCCTGTACCCTGGCCATGAACCTTCCGTAATCGGTTAAAAAGCTGATGCCAACATCCCGCTCAGCACAAAAACCCATAAGATAAGGGCTGCATGACACCTGGCCAAAGCAGACAATGCCGCCGATGGTATGTACAGGAATACGCAACTTCACTGTTCCGTCAACTTTAACCGCCACGGTTTCACCATCTTTAAACAGATAGGCTCCCTGTGTGGTTACAAAAAGCGTATTCAGATGTTTTTTCATGTGGCTTTTACAATCCCTTCGAGATAGCTTTTGACCGAGTGGTGTTTTTCCATAGATTTCGGCATGCAGGTATTGATCAAAGAACATCTCTCGCATTTTTTAGAATACTCAGGCGCAGGTGTTCGGCCGGAACTGATTAAATCATGCAACCTTACAGCTGCATTTTCCGTTTCCTGCCGTAATGCTTCATCAAACACAACATCTTTTCGCCTGCGGGTTTTTCCATAAAACAGGGCGCCCTGAGGGATAGCAACTCCCAGCATTTCTTCAAGGCACATGGCCTGTGCGCACAACTGCACCCTGTCGCTGCTGTCCTGTTTGGCCTTTCCCCGTTTGTGCTCGACCGGAAATGGCAGCCAGATGTTGTCCGGCTGTTTATGATACTCCACCACATCAGCCTTACCGATCAAGCCCATTCGAAGAGAACGCAAGGCAACGCCGTTTTCTATGCGGATATTACCGCGCGACTCACTTCCATTTTCATGTACCCGCTCGTGCATGATCTGTCCCTCGGCGGTCAGCCGGTTTTCTTCCCACTGCTGCTCAACGTGAATCAAAGCACACTGCCGTTCACAAAACAGCAGGTGCTGCAGAGCGGAAAGCATGAGGAGATCGTCTTCGGAGTACATGTTGCCACTTATTGCCTAATTTAATACCTATATTAATTGCTATTACCTAATTTTCAATTTTATTCCATTTTGCATTTCTGCCACGTCCCAGACACTCAATAATACCTTGTGCCTGAAGATCTTTGAGCACCCTGCGGACCATATCAACACCAACAGAGGGGCATTTTTGCAGTACCTCAGCGATACTGAAAGCACCGGGGAAACTTTGAACAGCGTCTTGCACCATGGCTCTCTTTTCGCCCTTTGGTGGGGGCTGCCTGCCCAACCTTTCTTCAAATTCTTTGTAAGAAGTTTTGAGTATGAAACAGACAAAATTGATATAATGCCAGGGGGTGTGTTGGCCTTCATGCCATCCCTCTGAGCTGAGTTTCAGTGTTTCGTAATATCTTTCCTTGTTCTGTTCGATAAGACGTTCCAGGCTTATATATTTGCCGATCTCGATTTTCAGATGATAGCACTGCAAAAGCATCAGCAATCGGGAGACCCTTCCGTTTCCGTCACGGAAGGGGTGTATGCACAGAAAATCAAGATTGAATGCCGCCAGTGCTATCAGCGGATGAACCTTTGCTTCCTTTATGCACTCCTGCCAGGAAGCAATCAATTCTTTCATGCAGGAAGCAGTTTTGTCGGCCGAAACGGTTTGAAAGCGTATGCTGGATCTGCCATCAGGGTGTTTTTCAATGATGTCGCTGTCCTTTTCTTTGTATTTACCGGCATCCCATATTTCACCGCGCATCAGCTGATGCAGCTTCCGGCAGGTGTTTTCCGTAATGGGCAACTCTGCCCCCCTGTCGTGTATGAGGTTGAGTGCTTCCCTGTAGCCCCGAACCTCTTCTTCTGACCGGTCGTGAAGAAGCGATTTACCGAAGATGATAGTTCCAATACGTTTTTTATCGACTTCCACGCCTTCGATGCGATTTGACGATACCGCGCTTTCAATCAGGGCATGCTCCTTAAGTGACTTGAGCCTCTGCGACGACTGCTTTTTATAAAGCTCCTGCCTGCCTTTGGCCTCACTGATGTCAGCCAGATACCATGAGGTTGTCGCGGGGATTGTATCAAGACCTGCACAGAACTGCTTTAAAGTTATCATATCAGAGATATCACTCCTTTAATGTTGAGTAGTTTTCACACCACTTTGCATGCAATAAATTGTTGATTTCAGCCGAAGGCAATTAACTACATCCCCCTCCCTTCCAGATTCATATGAATCTGGATGCACTGCCGTTCACAGAACAGCAAGTGCTGCAGAGCGGAAAGCATGAGGAGATCGTCTTCGGAGTAGCTCATTATCTTTTGCCATGATTGCGTCGTTGTGTTCTCACCCTATAGAGTCTTTCTGTAACAAAGCTTTCTGACTTCCTTTGCCTTCAAGTGATCCTTGTCCCAGAGGGGCAAGCCATGCTGTCTAAGATAATCCTGAAAATCAAGTAACAGTTTAACGTCAAAATATGTATCAACTACCTACTGGTCCATCGCAATATATTTATAATTTCTCAATTATTTCAACCCCGTCTGGAGAACTCCCAATTTCTACCTTGTAATCCTCAAAGGACCGGGGCGGCATTTCTGTGTCACCAACACGTTTGATCTTAATTAGATCGAACAGTTTTTGTGCCGGAGCATTGCCGAGTTCTGAATCATGTTTGAAAACAATTCATTTTTGTAATTCCTCGCCTTCCAATGGGTCAAGTTCTTCCGGTAATAAATCTTCCAACGTGCCCAGTTCATAAGTTACGTCTGTTTTCACATTCAACGAACGATGAACCTTTGCAGAGGAATATTGTCCGCTGGGGCTATTGTGTTGCCACCAAACAACTTTAAGAACCTCCATGCTTCCCTCTGGACGAGCGGATGATGCATCATTGACAAACAAGGTCTGCAAAGACTTTTTTATTTTCTCGGCATCGTCATCAGAAAACCCCGTTTTGCTTGCAAGCTGGGTGTTGATGGCACCGTAGGTAACATAAATTCCTTTATCGACCCGGTGTTTCATTCCCATCGTATCCGAACCTTTTTTGTCCGGGTTCTTTTCGGTTTCGAGGTTGACGCTCTTGGTGATTTGTAGGCTGTCCGGTGTTATTGGCTCGACACTGAATGCACTTTGAATGGTTACGGGACCACGGATTCCAACAGATACGGCATCAGCGCCTTCATTTTTTTCAAAGGCAAAAACTTGGCCAAAAGCCCTCACGTCGAACCATTTCCCACACGTTTCTTCCCGGATTTTGTCATTGGTAATTTGAGCAGCATCAAAACGAGCTTTCAAGGAACGAAATTCATCTCCTGAAGCACGATTATCATCCGATTGAACGAAAATTGATTCACCCATATCTTGCAAACGGTTCCTGATTTTGCGCTTGAGACAAACATCCGAAATTTCGCCATAACCATCATAGGTCTGACGGGGACGGTTGCCGTTTAGCGGATCCCCATTAGGGTTTGCTTTTCTTACGGAGATAATTACCGCAAAATCAATCTTCTTCAGAAGTGTTTTATTGTCTATCATTATTGACCTCCGTTTCTATAGTATCAGTTGATTTTTTCTTATTCCCAGCAGCCTTAACAAGGCTGTCAATATAGGTGCGTTCGTGATAATACCCAATCAGGAAAGAACCATTTAAAGGAACATCCTTTTCGTAATCTCCGCTTTCAAACTTGTTCATAACCGTTTGAATTTCATTAAACGCAAAGCCGCCTTTTACCGTTTGGATATAAGGGTTGAGGCAACCATGTATTGTTTGCCAAGTCCTGAACGGACGTAATGCAAAGGTTTGCATATGCCGGATCGCCGCAGTGACAACGCGATTACTGTCTTTTTTATAAAGAGCGTATTCCTCCAGTTTGTCCGCCGCACCAAGCAGCCTCCCATATAGGTAATTACGATCGTTTCGGTCTAATTCAATACTCAATTTATGGCCCTCCCTGTTACGTTGTTGATAATTTTTACGTACTAATGCACACGTCGTTGCTAAAATTCTTTCAAAACCATTACGATCAAATTTGCCATCCCTTGTTATTCCCAACGGATTGGAAACCCGTCGAATCGCCGCCACCACATAATTCGTTGGCAGAAACGCTCCATCAAAAATACAGCGTAGCAGACGTTCCCTCGCCCCCTTTTTGATTTTGATAAAGCTCTTATCTTTACTGCTCCGCGGTTTTCCATGAATTGCCTCAATAATTTTATCCACGGACGGTGCGCCGATATACGGGACATATTTTTTATTCTTTTTATCCCAAAATTTCAGGTTCCATTTGCAGTCGTCATGCCAGTCAACTATTTTTTTAAGATATTCGTTCCTGTCCAATTCGCGGTAAAAGGTAATTGATAATCGGCCAGATTTATCGCTAACAGCATCCAATACCGTTATTGCGGTTTTGACATGTTGTGCCAAAGCGTTGCCATAAGCAAAACCGTCAAGAGATTTTCTCAAAGCGGTGGCGTAGTTAATTCCGGTTTCAGCTTGAAGGTTGATCTGAACATCATTTTCGGTTTCGGTTGTGGATTTTTGTAAAAAGCTCCAGATACTTTCGTCTTCAACCGGTGGCGGTAACAGCTTTTCTGTGGACTCAACTGTAAAAGATAAAATCACTTGTTCGCCGCATTTTTGTCCCCGATCATTGATGAGATACCGCAAAAATTGATGAATTTTCTGAGTTGTTTCGTAGCCGATTGAAACAGCTTCTGAAGATTCGCTGAATTTTCCTCTAAAAGTATAATTTTCTTTATCATTGCTGGAAATAAGTTTTGCGTTTGCCGAGGCACTGGAAATCTTTTTGGGATGAAATATTGCTGTAGGCTGTGTGGTTCCTGTAATATAATCCAGCGACTGGATATTTTTTTGATCGGAATTTTCCTTTCTTGTCAAGTAGTACCGATGCCAAGCATCAAAAAATGTTTCATCTTTCCAAACCTTACTTTGCGGGTTATCAGGTATTTCAACTTGGAAAACAACATTTGTTTGATCTTTGATCTTTAGTTCATTTTTGGTTTTTTCAGCGTATTCCTGAATATTAAAAGCAATGGTTCGTTTTGCAACATATTTATAAATTGCTTCAATCTGTTTAGTTGCAAATGAAGAATCGGCAAAATCCTTAAGCTGTGCGATGTAGGCATCATACTTTTTGCCTTGGGACTCCAACTTTTTTATTTTCTTATAATAATTATTCCACTTGTTAATACGACTTGCGACCTTTTTCTTGCTTTTTAGTTTTTTTATATAATCCTTTACATGATCACAGTGTTCATAAAATTTTCTGATATATTCTTCAGATTTCCCAGCAATACCTTTTAAGTAACCATATTGGTCAAATACCGGATATGGTAGAATAGCGGTACTAGTTCGTTTCAAGCTTTCCTCTGATGCAGGGATTGTAATGTTTACAAGAGGTTTTGCAGGTTTTTTTTGGGTTGCGCTAGACTTTTTTTCAATTTTATCAAAACGAATAAATCTTCCGTTACCATCAATAACTATTACAGCAATTATGTCACTGTTATTAGAGATGGAGGTCGTTGAGAGTGGATATGATTTCTTCAACGCCACGGCGTTTTTATCGTAACTATCCACCAGGTTTTGCCATAATCCCATAGCTTAATCCTCCTCACCATTCAATAAATCCGCCAAACTGGGGTCTTTGTCGACAAAAGAAAAATTCCGGCCACTTTCGAATTCTTTTGCCGTCATTTTGCGGATATAACGACGCAAGGAACTATCGCATTCTTGTAGCGACGGAAATTCGATAATACCGTCTTTCATTTTTGCTCTCCACAAACGGACACCCAGTTCGTCTTTTCCGGTTTCATCGGGATAATCGTAGCCGTGAAACTGTACCCCGAAATCGATTTCACCATACTGATCGTAAAAACCTTTTTCTTCACCTAATTTACAAGGTTCGACATACCCCTGGCATTCTCGTGTTCCAAGAAAGATATCCCGTCGCCCGCCTTTTTTTATAGTGCGTTTAGCGATGTTGTGATGCTTGTGTTCGTCGCGGTCGTTTTTAAGGTTATCGCGCTGGTAGTTCCAGTCAAAATGGGCAAGAACCTGATATTCGACATCACGCAGGTAGGTGTAAAATGAAAGCTCGTTTCCACCACTCATTTTTATGGGTTTGATACCTTTTGATGCGGTTTGAATCTTTTTCATTACCCGCACAGCATCAATATACCAGATGAGAGTTGGCTTCCAATACACACTTTCAAGAATTCCTTTTATCGCTTGGTAAGTCGGTATCTGGTAAGAAAATTTCTCGCCGCCGACCCTTGTTACAGGATCAGAAAACAGAGCGTATCGTCCTGTGATCTTGAATTCCACCGAGTTGCGTTTTTTGTTCATTATGAATAACTCCTTACTCCCCCAGTTTATACATTCAATAAAGAAAACATTGCCTCACGCTTCAACCCTTGTTCTTCGACATCGTAGTAGTCCGGACTCAACAAATAAAACGTGTCATCCACAATACTGATTGCCTGTCTGATTTCATCCAGAGAGTTTTCATATATGGATATTGTATACTTTTGTAATTGTTTTAGAATGCGCATTTTCTCTTTCGGATTATAACAAGCTAAAAACTCGTTAACGAGTTCCAAGGCATTACCATAAGGTACAACAATGCCGACTTGGACCCCGTCAATTACGGAAAAGTTGTCCGCCGCTGTTCGGAAGGCGCTGGGCAAGCCAATGTATGGTATCTTGTTGCGGTTTTCGTAGCCTTTTATCCCCCTTTTATTATTGTTTAGCAGGTTGTAAATTGTTAACTTGCCTTTCAGGTCTATACTGTAGTCCATTCTATTCTTCTGATTATAAAAATAGTAATCGTAAAATTGGGTGATTACGTCATCACTCAACAGATTGGCGCCATGTTTTTCACGAAACACTCTTTCCGTAACTTCCTTTCCGTCCTTAATTTCCGGCAGCCAAGAAAGTTTTTCATTGAGAACATTAACAACTAGAACCGGCTGCGGCATTTGATTTTCTTTGTTACGGTTACAACGACCAGCTGCCTGAATTATGCTGTCCATGCCCGCTGCCGCACGAATCACGCAGTCAAATGATATGTCTACACCCGCTTCGATCAGTTGCGTGCTGACACACAATGTTACCCGTTTTGTTTCAAGGGCCAGGTTCTTTTGCAATCGGTCAAGAATATACAAACGATGAGCAGGGCAAAGATCGGTTGTCAGAAACGCTTTTTCACACTCAAACGCCTTGCAATGTTCATACACATTATGGGCATCATTTTTGGTATTCAGAATCACAAGTGTACTCTTTCTCAGTTCAATTTGTTCCTTGACCAACGCCGCGATTTGTGTGTAATTCATTGCCGATTGAGTTTTATCTTCAATATGGACTCGCTCAAAGATTTTCAACTCATCGGACGTAATGCTGACAATATCCGGTTTGTCAGACAATAATACCGGACGCTCCGTCTCATGGAGATGCGGTTGCGTAGCTGTACAGAGCAGAATGGTTGATCTTCCAAAGGCATGTAAAAAGTTGACCGCCTCGTTGAACAGATGGACGCACTTTATTGGCAGGGCTTGAATTTCGTCAAAAATCAAAACCGCCTCTGACATATTGTGAAACTTACGGAGCTTTGACGCTTTATTGCTGTAAATCGTTTCTAAAAACTGAACCATCGTGGTCAAAATAATCGGAGTATCCCAACGGGATGCTAACAAACGGTACTCTTTCTCCTTATCATCCTCTTCCGGCAGTTCAATATTTGAGTGATGTTCAAAAATTAACTCATCTCCGTTCTCCGTAAAGGCCTCGCGCAGTTTGACAGCAGTTTGGTCAAGAATCGACAGATAAGGGATGACGTAAATAATGCGTTGCAAGTTATGCTCTTTAGCGTGTTTTAACGCAAATCGCAAACTTGAAAAGGTTTTTCCAGCACCAGTTGGAACAGATAATGTATACATACCCTGTTGCCTAATTCCGGCCTGTTTACATTGTTCTGATATACTCTTTCGGACTTTATCCATAGCCCCTTTATCCGGCAAAGAAAGCAAATGCTTTTCTAATGGTTGAATCAATGTTTCCCAATCTGGTGTCGCATTGTTGATTTCCAAGCCAGCACTATTGCATCTGTCCGCATCCACAACGCAAGAATAAATAATTTTGGTTAAAAGATGCAACATAAAGAACGGACTTAATCTTTTTTCTTTGCATATCTGACAAATTTTCAGAACTTCAGTTTTTAAATATGCTTCATTGATGCTGGGGGAAAATTGATTTTTCGCTTCCTCGTAGTGGAGTTTATCTTCGCCTTTACCAGTTTTAACAAGTAACGTTCTTTCTCCATCGGTAATATTATCAAACAGACCACCGTGATGAGTTGCGATAATGTTGCCAATAATGTCTGCTACTACAGGGTCTTTGATCATTTCTTCCGCAAATTTAGCTCCCTGCAAAGCGTGGATGACTTCGCCCCGAGTTACATCTTCACCTTTCATGCTGCGCTCCAGATAGTTCTGAAACTCCTGAGTATACTTCCCTAAATCGTGTAGCAAACCAGCTGTATAGGCTATATTTGCACAACCCAAAACGTCTGCAAACTTCTTAGCAAGTTTTGCTGTGTTTTCAAGATGATCAGAAAGCATCTGTTTTTTTCGTGCGTAATAAATCATATGGTCATTTTGAAACAAAACAAATTATTCCTACCTTAACTCATGCCAAAGGTCTAAAGGGTGGGCAACTATTTTTTGCCAAAGGGTTTGTCAAATGTTATTGGAAGCCCCCCCACATTTGTTAGATGTTCTTCAAGTATCTGCCTGTTTTCAACAGGCTGGTTTTTTTTGCTATGTGCGAAGTATTTCATATTTCATATGCCTTAAAATACCATTGCTGCCTTCTATTGCCCAAAAACACATGTTTCACTGCTTACAGGATTTGTTTCCACAAAGCAGCAGATTAAAATCAAGAACTGCTTTATCTACCTTTTAGCATACACTTTTGTCAGATACGGTCAAAAAGGGTAGAAAAAATTAAAAATAATTTCAGTTAGAGCAGCTCCTGGTTTTTGGTTGAGTTTTATACGTTTCCTGTTTTTCCTTTGCTGTAAACCCGATTTTTTGTTTGGGGGTTTCATTCTCAGACATGAGTGCCCGGATAGCGTCAGAAATGACCCGAAACTGTGAATCATATTTTTGTTCAAGCTCATCAAGCCTGTGGGATAGACCCTTATGGCTTGCCATTATTTTCCTGAGACGAACAAATGACCGTATAATCTGAATATTTACCTTTATGGCACGGTCACTTTTCAATACACTTGAAAGTATTGCAACGCCCTGTTCTGTGAGTGCATATGGTTTTGCCCGTCTTGAGCCACCCCAACTTGAAATCACAAATTGTGATTTCAAGTTGATATACTCATTATCAGTCAGTTGAAACATAAAATCATCAGGAAAACGTTCTTTATTGCGTTTAACTGCTTGAATGAGAACCCGTGTCTCAACTCCATACAATTCTGCCAAATCACGATCAAAAATAACCTTCTGCTCTCGGATGAGATATGTTTTTTGTTCAATTACCTTATGGCTTCGTAAAAGTCCAACTTTCCCGGGAAACGGGACATCCTTTCCCGACATTAATCGGGATACAGTAAGTACGCTTCATCCTGGAGGATTTGCACGCCTTGAATTTGAAGCTTTTTACTTTGCCATCGAATTATGACTTTTTACGACTTCATCAGGACCGGTAAGGAAGTAGTTGTAATTTACAGGAGGTCTGGTTTTTGAAAAAACTGGATGGAAAGTTAGTTTGAGGTGCATCTCTACCCCCCCTCATGTCTGAATTTTTATAAAATGTATTTCATGATTTTGCAAGAAGAAAAATCAGTTTTTATAAAATATTTATAGAACATGGTTTTGTCAGATACGGTCAAAACATGAAAATTTTTTTTAAAAATAAGGCTTATTTGTAAAAAAACTGAAATATTAAATAACAGACACTGAACAGGAAATGTTTGAAACTGCAGAAGCACCTGCGGTGAAAAAGCCTCTAAACAAGTTGAGAAAGAAATGTAGTGCCAGGCACTTTTATGGGTTTGGTTTGGGCAAAACAATCCTGATTTACAAAAGGGCTGTTCAGATCCACTTGAAAAGCATGTTTTGCGCCTGTCTGGTGCTGAAAGTATGCAAGAGACGAACTGAGCTGGGCCTGGTGAGAGGTTTTTGCCTCAACCAGAAACCATGGAGTATTGTTTTTGGTAACCAGAAAATCGACTTCTCGTTTGCTGGTGTCTCTCAAGTAAAAAAGGTCATAGGTTCCCAAGCCCAAATCTGTCCAGAAATGAACGGCTTTCAGCAGGCTGCTCGCAATAAAATTTTCAGTTTTTGCCCCTGTGTCCTTTACCAGACTCCAGTCCCACAGGTATGTTTTTGGCTGTTTTTTGAGCGATTTATTGATGTTTTTGAACCATGGCCGAATTGAAAAACAGTAGTAAATAGATTCCAGCGTTGTTATCCATCGCTTCACAGTATCGACAGAAATGTTAACCCTGTTGGCAAGTGTAGAGTAATTCGTCAACTGAGAGGATATGTTTGCCAGGATTTCTGCAAGGACCTGTATCTGCCCGATATTCTGTATGGCGGTTAATTCACGAATTTCCTCGTGAAACAACTGTTCCAGCCGCAGGTTTTTCCAGCGGTTGTAAAAACGCATTGAGGATTTCAGAAATGGTTCAGGAAATCCGCCAAAAGTTAACAGCTGGTTGAGCTCGTTTCGGGTCACTTTGCCTGGCTTTCGGATTTCATCTTCACATGAGTGCATGTTTGTGTGGCAAAGCTCTGCGAGGGAAAGCGGATGCATTCGATAGAGAAATTGTCAAATCATTTTACGATATATCGTAAAATGATCCGGATTTTTTTACGATAGCGTTGAAAACAGAACAGGAATTTGCAGGATTTTGAGGACCCCATTAAAAATCATTTCAACAGTGAAAAGCATTTAACACAAAATTTGCAATCCTGTTGAAATCGAGACTGCAAAGCCTACTGCAGCTTCTGGGTTTAAGTCAGATTCTGGCAACAGCTCAAAGACCTGTTAGGACATGGAATAAACACAGAGCGTCAGAGAGAAGGGGGTTAAATCGTCTGGGGAAAGTGGCTTTTTGGCCCTGCGGGATGCAGCGTTTCAGGAGCGAAGGCACACACGGATCTGCTGGAAGGTGTTCTTTTTCCCTGGCGCACCTTCGCTCCTTTGCTGTTAAACTTTGTGCTAATTTTTTTTTCTTCCTGCAATTCCCTTTGTAGCTTTTGATGTTTTCTTTGCTGCTTCTCTTGGCCGCAAAGAGCGTGTTGCTTTGCCTGCAAGCCACATTTCAGAATTTGCCATTGCCCCAAGCTCCTTGGCTAACTGTTCCTGATAATTTGCTTTGCCACAGGTTGTGAGCACACGTCTGGTTTCAGCCCCTGATTTCACCCTTTTGTAGATCTCGTTGAACACGGGCAGAACTGCTTTTTTAAATTTTGGCTTCCAGTCCAGTGCTCCGCGCTGGGCTGTGGCTGAGCAGTTGGTGTACATCCAGTCCATGCCGTTTTCATCAACAAGGCGGATGAGGCTCTGGGTCAGTTCTTCAACAGTTTCATTGAATGCCTCACTTGGGCTGTGACCGTTTTTTCGCAGCACTTCATACTGTGCATCCATGATGCCTGCAAGTGCACCCATTAATACTCCGCGCTCGCCTGTCAAATCACTGTAGACTTCATGCTGGAAAGTTGTCGGGAAAAGATAGCCGGACCCAATAGCAATGCCCAGGGCAATGCAGCGCTCTTCTGCTCTGCTGGTTGCATTCTGTTCTACAGCATAGCTGGAGTTGATTCCTGCGCCTGAAAGAAAATTGCGGCGAAGGGATGTTCCGGAGCCTTTTGGGGCAACCATTATTACATCAACATCTTCAGGGGGAATTATTTTTGTCTGATCCTTATATACAATAGAGAACCCATGAGAAAAATAAAGCGCATCACCAGGATTCAGATTTTTTTTAATAACAGGCCATATGGCTTTCTGAGCTGCATCGGAAACAAGCATCTCAATTATTGTGCCCCGCTGGGTAGCCTCTTCAATATCAAACAGTGTTTTGCCCGGCTTCCAGCCGTCTTTTACTGCACGGTTCCAGTCCTTTCTGAATTTTTTAGACTGGCCGATAATTACATTAAAACCATTGTCTTTCATGTTCAAAGCCTGCGCTGGACCCTGAACGCCGTATCCTATAACTGCGATGGTTTCGTTTTTCAAAATCTTGCGTGCCTTTGCGATGGGGAATTCTCTTCGCATAACCACCTTTTCCTTTACGCCTCCAAAATCAATTACTGCCATAGTAACAATCCTCCTCTTATTGAGATTAAAATTTTTTCACTGTCAAAAATAAGACAACAATTTACAACAGGGAAGTATAAATGGTCAAGATAAAACTGAGCAGGAATAGTTGAAATCATTACTGTCCAAAATAGATTAAAAAGACGGTTTTGGACAAGTTAAGTGTTTGTTATTCCAATACGTAGTTAAATATTTCAAAACGAGGTTGTCATTTTTCATTCAATGCTGTCCAACAGCCATAAACGGAAACTGT
>JAJRXD010000145.1 GCA_024276465.1 Deltaproteobacteria bacterium | reverse complement strand
ATTTTATCACATCCACAGATTCGTGTTGCCGGGCTTGTTGTCGACAAGGTCGACAAGATTATGCACGGCATGGAGCTGGGTGCCGCCGGTATGCTCAACCAGGTGCGCCAATGGGCTATGCAGGGCTTTATGTCCGAACTTATTGACACCCTTCTCGACCAGGGCTTTCAGATTTTATTGAGCTCTGACCATGGCAACATCGAGGCAAGAGGTTGTGGGCGACCGGCTGAAGGTGCGGTCGCGGATATACGGGGTGAACGCGTTCGGGTGTATCCGGATGACCTGTTGCGGGCAGCAGTCAGGGAACGCTTTACTGATGCCATAGAATGGCCGTCGCTTGGTCTGCCGGATGATTATCGCCCCCTGCTGGCTCCACATAGAAAGGCATTCATTCGCGCCGGAGAAACCATTGTTGGGCACGGCGGAATTTCTGTCGAAGAGCTGATTGTCCCTCTGATTCAAATTGAACGGAGGGAGACATGAACAATCGTCAGAAACAGATTGGGATTGACCGACTCATTCGTTTGAAATGGCTTGAGTATACCTCGAAGTTGGTGCTTGCTGGCAACAATGAAAATACTGTTAAAGAAGATCTTGAACAATTTTTAACAACTTCTTTCCTTGCCTCATCTAAAACGAAAAGAGGCTCCCTTTCTAAAACACTCACAATTTTGTTAAAGACATGGTTGCATGTACATCAAAACATTCATTTATTAAGAGATACTGGCCTTGAACTTCTTCAATCAGCAAATAAGGTTGACCATATCGCAATTCACTGGGGAATGATAATGACTGCTTACCCATTTTGGAGTGCTGTAGCCGGACAAGTTGGGCGCCTTCTTTGTCTGCAGGAACATGTAGCTGCAAACCAAATACAGCGACGTATTCGAGAACAATATGGTGAGAGAGAAACAGCGTCAAGAACTGCTGGACGTGTTATTCAGGCTTTTGTTGACTGGGGTGTTTTAAACAAAACAAAGGAAAAAGGTATTTACATTCAGGGACGTGTGTATTCCATAGATAACCCCAGACTTATCTCCTGGCTTATCGAAGCTTCTTTGCATACGCGGTCCAACGGTTCTGCTGCGATAAAAGACCTGCTCGGCAACACAAGTCTTTTCCCCTTTCGCCTCACGCATATGCCGGCAGAACACCTGGTTTCCATGTCACCTCGCCTGGACCTGTTGCGCCATGGCCTGGATGATAATTTGGTGATGTTGCGGGAAGAAGACCAGGCAGCCCGGAATGAAGGTATCAAATGAGTACCGCCAATCTCGTGAAATTAGCGTGAAAAGAGGGAATTTAAAATTAGTAACCATTATTTGGTATTCCGCGGACGTGCGCAGACAAACAAACATTCGCACAACAGGCTGGGCGAAAACTATAAAAAAACTGTAATTTCAAGGAACTCCCATAAACCGGAGCAGGCTGTGACGAGAAATCCTGCTGAGAAACAAATACTTAAAGATTATTCCCGCAGGTTTTTGTGTCAACCGACCAGCAAACTCAGAAAATGCAGGTGATATACAAAAATGGCAGAATAAGCTATAAACACTAAAAAAAGACCAGCCACAGCAAACGGATGCCTCCTAAACCTCCAAAGCAGCAAAGAACCTAAAGAGACAAGAGAAATTTTTACAAACATAAATGTAACAGGGCTGTTGTTCACAAGATCCCTTAGGAATATGTTAGCCTCTTCTGCAATTCCGGTGTTAACCCATATTAGAGTAAGTACACTGTCCAGAAGATTCAGGACAAGTACGGCTTTGACAATACTGTTTAACCATCCAATTTGCTGAGCACTTCCAACGGAAAAGCGGAAACCCAACACAGCTGAAGTAGTTTCTTTACCTGGCATTTGAAATCCTTTCCCGGCTCCACTTGTCACCCTGAAACAGTTGTAAAAAGTCAAACTAATGAGGACGAGAAATGCTGCGCCGCTGCTGATTGATTCAATATGAAAACACTAATATCATATCATAGCGAAAAATAAATTGCAAGAAATAAATTAAAATTGGTGTTATTTTGCGTTGTTAGCTGATTACAGAACAGGTAATTATCCCTGAGCAGTGCCCTTCAGGTCTAAACCAGCACTTTTTCTGGTTTTCAAATATGCGCAGCATGATAAAAATATCAGAACAAAACCAGCTATGAGTATGGTACTGCCTATTATGGCAAGAATCCAGTTTTCATCCTGGATATAACTTTTTATATTCCATAACATGGCATACAGCGTGGTTATTGACACAAGGACAAGTGGTATGGCAACAAACAAGGTCGGTTTTTTTTTCTTAAAAAGATAAATGGTAACAGTAGCAAAAACCAGGGAAGCAAGAAGCTGATTGGTAGTCCCAAACAGAGGCCAGAGAATAAGCCCGGCTGGTTTTCCTCCATATGTGCCAAGTGCAAGAATAAAAGCAGGACAAGCCATTATTGAAGCCCCCACATACCGGTTTTTCAGAACAGGCACGCTATACTCTTCTCCAAATTCAGCAACAATATAACGTCCGAGACGACAGGCTGAATCAAGGGTTGTCATTGCAAAAGCAACAATAATCAATGCTATAAAAGTCTTTCCAACCTGCAGGGGAATCCCGAAAACAGAGATGAAAGAAGCTGACCCATCAACAAACGCTGTCAGCTTTGAACCCAGTCCGGCTGCACTTGACCAGGTTGAATAATGCTCCAGCCAGTCACCGGTGGTCCGGAATCCTGCTGTACAGGCTATAATTGCAGCCAGACCAAGTATTGACTCCCCCATCATTGCACAATATCCAACACATGTTGCATCTTTTTCATTTTCAATCTGCTTGGATGAAGTTCCTGAAGAGACAATCGAGTGGAATCCGGACAAAGCTCCGCAGGCAATGGTTATAAACAGGAACGGCCAGACAGGGGGGGCTCCCTGAACATCAAGCCTTAATGCCGGCGCAACAATTTCAGGACTGGTAATAATAATTCCACCATACAGCAAAATAAGCCCTGCATATAATTTAAAGGATTCAAGGTAGTCCCTGGGCTGAAGGAGCAGCCATACAGGAAGAACAGATGCAACAAGGCTGTAGAATGCCAACAGAAAAATCCATGTTGTTTTTGCTGAGCCTAAAACAGTGTTTTCAGGCATTGGGTAGGGATTACCTGCACCCCACCAGATGGCTAAAACCATCAAAACAATACCTGCAATACTTGCAGGCCCAAGACCTATGCTGGTACGGTAAATCAGCAGGCCTGTACAAACAGCTATGGCCATAAGAGAAAAAACAGGAAAAACAACTTCAGGATATTCTATGAGTAGTCCTGAAATTACCAGAAGAAAAACAGCAAGAACAAGCAAAAGAACAAAAAACATAATAATCAGATACGCGATTGTAGCTTTTTTCCCAATAATTTCCCTGGATATTTCCCCCATTGATTTTGCTTTGTTTCTCATTGAAACAACCAGGGAACTGAAATCGTGCACACATCCAAAAAAAACCGATCCCAGAACCACCCACAGAAAAGCAGGCAGCCATCCCCATATTACAGCAAGTGCAGGGCCAACAATCGGCGCAGCTCCTGCAATTGAAGCAAAGTGATGCCCGAACAGAACATATTTATTTGTGGGAACATAGTCAACTTCGTCACGCATTGTGCTGGAAGGCACTGGAGCATTACGATCAAGCTTGAAAATTTTTTCAGAAAGATATCTGGCATAAAACTTATAGCCAAGAAAATAGATAATCAGTCCGGCAATGGCTATTACAGATGCATTCATAAAAGTCTCCCTGTCATTGTTCTCCTCATGTCAAAACAAACCACAGAACACTGGGATTTGTTTGAAAAATCTATGAGCTGGATGTTTTTTCATTTTTTCCTCTCCGTGACTCTGCCGTTATGAGAGCAGGCATATTATAACACCCAACAAGACTTACGTTCAAATATTCTTTTTAAGAAAAAAACACGGGTTGCTTTTTCCTGTTTTTCCATAAAAAGTTTTTCTTGTTAACAGTGGAAAAAAAGTGGTAAGTATTCTTAAAAAAGCAAAAGAAAAAAGCAGGGGGCGTAACCTTACAACATGAAAAACAATACTAACAAAAACTTCAGGTCTTTTTTTACAGAGGCTGCATCAAAACTATCAATTAATTTCAACAGTGCCGAAATTGAGCTGTTTGAGACCTATTTAATCGAACTACTGGTATGGAACAAAAAAATAAACATTACTTCTATCATCAGCACAGAAGACATAATCATAAAACATTTTCTTGATTCGGTTACGGTTCTGCATTATGTTCCCCTTTCCGGAAAAATTGTTGATTTGGGGTCTGGTGGAGGTTTCCCCGGAATTCCTCTGAAAATAAAAAAACCTTCACTTGAAATTGTATTAATAGAGTCCATTAGAAAAAAAGCTAATTTTTTAAGGCACATAATTCGCACATTAAACCTGGAAGGAATAGAAGTTTATAATGGCAGGGCAGAGCATTATAATCGCAGAGAATATTTTGATTATTCTGTAAGCAGGGCTTTTGCTGATCTGAAAACATATTCTGAAACAGCGTTGACGCTAATAAAAAACAGCGGATCTATTGTTGCCATGAAAGGAAAAAACCCTGAAAAAGAGTTGAAAAACACTGCTCAAACAACACTTTCTGATAATATTTCTGTCAGTAAAATCAATTCTTTTTTTCTGCCGTTTAACCGCGGGGAAAGAACGATAATTGTCCTTAAAAAAGAGAAATGTTTCACGTGAAACATTTTTTGTCTAACCCGAAAGATTCACCACTTCCCCTGACAAGTTTTTTCTTTAATAAACAGTCAGGGTGTGATAATATTTTATTTTTTAAAAAGAGTGGATCTCCCTGGCCTTTTTGGGCAACAGCTTCTTTCTTTTTTCTGCCTGCAAAATTTTTTTGACTATTCTTCTATGTTTGTGATACTATATCTCTAATGTGCGTGGTTTGTAACCACCATATATAGCGCCTGGACAGCTATTCTAAGGTCTTTGAGGGTGATAAATGAAGGGAAAAACAATCTGTGTTGCTAATCAGAAAGGTGGTGTAGGGAAAACTACTACTGCGATAAATCTGGGAACCTCCCTTGCGCTTCACAACAAAAAAATCCTGATTATAGACATTGATCCGCAGGCAAATGCCGGGAGCGGTATAGGAATTAACAAGGAAAGCGATCTGGAAAACATTTACCATGCACTTGTGCTTGAAAGAAACATTACTTCAATAATCAGGCAGACAGGGGTCCCTAATCTTTTTATTGTTTCTTCCAGCAGAGATCTTGCAGGAGCTGAGATCGAGCTGGTTGGCATGACCCAGAGAGAATACCGTCTTCGCAAAAGCCTGGAAGCAGTAAAACCGGATTTTGATTTTATTATTATAGACTGTCCCCCATCTTTAGGACTTCTGACAATTAACTCACTGGTTGCTTCGGACTCTGTTCTGATCCCTCTCCAGTGTGAATATTATGCCCTTGAAGGTTTAAGCGATCTTTTAAATACTGTTAAGCTTGTAAAAACAAGATTAAATCCAGACCTGATGCTGGAAGGCATTCTGCTTACCATGTTTGACAAACGGAATAATCTCTGCCACCAGGTGTCCAGTGAAATAATGGAACATTTTTCCACAAAGGTTTTTGAGGTTATCATTCCTCGAAATGTCCGGCTTGCCGAATGCCCGAGCCACGGTAAGCCAATATTTTATTATGATAAACAATCTGCCGGATCAAAAAGCTACATTGAGCTTGCTCAACATGTTTTAGGAATGAAAGGAAATATTAATGTCTAAAAACAGAGGGCTTGGTAAAGGCATCAGTGCATTAATTCCGGACATTGACAGGGAAGTGTTTTCTACAAAGCAGGGAATGGTTCAGGCAAATATTGACGGCATAAAAACAAACCCTTTTCAGCCAAGAAAAATTTTTTCCGAACAGGAGATGGGTGATCTTGCAGCCTCTATAAAAGAAAAAGGGGTTTTGCAACCCCTTCTCGTGAAAAGGGATGTTACAGGATATCAGCTCATAGCAGGGGAGAGAAGGCTGCGGGCAGCACAAATGACAGGCCTTAAGACTGTTCCGGTAATAGTTGTTGAAGCCAGGGATGAAGATCTGCCGGAAATAGCCCTCATTGAAAATATACAGAGGGAGGATCTTAATGTAATTGAAGAGGCAGAAGCCTATCAAAGCCTTATTGATCGTTTCAACTATACCCAGGAAGAGGTTTCGAAAAAGGTCGGAAAAAGCAGGGCTGTCATTACAAATGCCCTGAGACTTTTAAAACTTTGCGAAAGCATCAGGAAGGACATTGCTGCAAACAGGATTACAATGGGTCATGCCAGAGCCTACCTTGGTCTTGATTCTTCTGTTAAACAGGAAGAGATTCACCGGATTGTAATTAAAAAAGCCCTTTCAGTCCGACAAACGGAAAACATTATAAAAAGGATAAAAAAGGCTAATTTAAAAACGCCAACAAAGAAAATATCGCATGTTATAGATAAAGCACAGAATGAGTTTATCCTTGATGAGCTGCGGAAAAGGTTTTCAACAAAAGTTAAAATTTCCAGAAAAGGAGAAAGAGGAAAGATAGTCCTTGAATTTTATTCCAATGAGGAATTTGACAGAATATATGACTTATTAAGGGGTTATGGCAAATGAAAAACATAGCAAAAGATAAATCATCAGGCTACACAGCTGATAATATTAAGGTACTGGAGGGGCTCGAAGCAGTAAGGAAAAGACCTGCCATGTATATTGGCTCTACAGATGTGAAAGGCCTGCATCATCTTGTTTTTGAAGTTGTGGACAACAGCATAGATGAGGCCATGGCAGGATTCTGTGATAAAATTCATGTAACAATACATCTGGATAACAGCATTTCTGTTGTTGACAATGGGAGGGGTATTCCTGTTGACATGCATCCCACAGAGAAAATGTCTGCTGCTGAAGTTGTAATGACAAAACTGCATGCAGGCGGCAAGTTTGACCATGACTCCTATAAGGTTTCCGGCGGACTTCATGGTGTTGGAGTTTCTGTTGTCAACGGCCTTTCCGAACACCTTGAACTTGAAATATGGAGAGACAAAAAGGTTTACTACCAGGAATATAAAAAGGGTATTCCCCAGTCGCCACTGGAAGCGACAGGCAAAACACAAAAAACAGGAACAAAGGTTGTTTTCAAGCCGGATCAGGAAATTTTTGAAACAGGCACTTTCAGCTTTGACCTGCTGTCCAACAGGCTCAGAGAGATTGCCTTTCTTAACAAGGGGCTGTCAATATCCATAGAAGATGAACGGACAGAGAAAAAGCATGCGTTCTGCTACGAGGGAGGTATTGTCTCTTTTGTGGAATATCTTAATAAAAACAAGAATACTCTCTATCCAAAACCAATATACATAAGCGGGGAAAAAGAAAAAATCCAGGTTGAAATTTCCTTTCAGCATAATGACGGTTATTCGGAAAACATTTTTACATTTGCAAACAATATCAACACGATGGAAGGAGGATCCCATCTGAGCGGATTCAAGTCATCTTTAACAAGGACTGTTAACAACTATGCCCAGACAGCAAAGGTAAGCAAAAACCTGAAAGGTGCACTGGATGGAGATGACATAAGAGAAGGCATTGCATGTGTAATAAGCATTAAAATTCCAAACCCTCAGTTTGAGGGTCAGACAAAGACCAAATTAGGCAACAGCGAGGTTAAGGGAATAATTGAAAGCCTTGTTTATGATAGACTCGGAACATTCTTTGAGGAACATCCCCCAATTGCCAACAAGATACTGACAAAGGCTGTGGAGGCTTCACGGGCACGTGAAGCAGCAAGGCGGGCAAAAGACCTTACAAGAAGAAAATCAGCCCTTGACAGCGGCTGCCTTCCGGGGAAACTTGCAGACTGCCAGGAAAAGGACCCGACCTATGCAGAGCTTTACCTTGTTGAGGGCGATTCTGCAGGGGGATCTGCAAAGATGGGAAGGGACAGAAAGAACCAGGCTATTTTACCCCTGAAAGGTAAGATCCTTAATGTTGAGAAAGCACGCTATGACAAAATGCTCCAGAATGAATAGATTAAAACTATTATTACAGCTCTTGGAACCAGCATAGGAAAGGATGATTTTGACATTTCAAAGCTCAGATATCACAGGGTAATCATCATGACAGATGCCGATGTTGACGGGTCCCACATCAGGACACTTCTTCTTACCTTTTTCTTCAGGCAGATGCCGGAGCTTATAGAAAGGGGCTATCTTTATATTGCCCAGCCCCCGCTTTTCAGGGTTAAAAAAGGCAAGCAAAAGGCAAGCTATATAAATGATGAAACAGCACTTGAAAACTATCTGTTAGAGAGCGGCATTGAATCAATGAAAGTGGTTTCTAAAAACGGGGGCACTCCTGTGACCGGCCAGAGACTTCTCCACCTCATAAAAAAAGCCATACTTTTTGAAAAAACCCTGGCAAAAATGGAAAAGAAAGATCTGGATAAAAACATTCTCAGCGCCATTGCCATAGAAGGTTCCTATGACAAGGGTACGCTGAAAAACAAAGAGGAGATAAAAAAGCTGCTTGATTCTCTGAAAAAGCATGCCAGCTTTTTTTATGAATATATTACACCTGCAAAGTATGAACTTATTGAAGATACAGAGCATAACTGTTTTGCGCTGGAATGCACAACAAAGACAAACGGCAAGACAAAAAAAATGGTGATTGATTTTGAGCTTCTTGTTTCGCCTGACATGGCAGAGCTGAAAAAAATTGCCTCGGCACTTAAAAATATTGGCGAGCCTCCTTTCATAACAGCAGAGAATGGGAACGAATTTGAAGCCCCAACCCTTTCAGAAGTTCTTGCCCGAATCCTTGAACGGGGCAAAAAATTTCAGGATATTCAAAGATACAAAGGCCTGGGAGAAATGAACCCTGACCAGCTCTGGGAAACCACAATGGACCCTGAGAACAGAAGGATGCTGCAGGTAAAGATTGAAGATGGTGTGGAGGCAGAGGAGGTTTTTACCATTCTGATGGGAGATCAGGTACAGCCAAGGCGCGATTTTATTTATGCTAATGCATTACAGGTTAAAAATCTTGATATATAAAGATAAAGCATTTCCTCTGCGGCCTCCGCGTCCCGAACTAACAAAGCGAGCAGGCGGTGAAAAATGCTATGAGATACGTCGCTGAATTTATGAACGAGAGTACTAAAGGCGAGAGATTTACTCCCATTGTACTGATAGGGTCAATAAACCAATAAAACAGACGGCCACCTGTAAAGGTGATATTTTGATCACAGGAGCAGCTTAGTATTATGCAGATACACTCAAATGACATACCGGTAAACATAGAAGATGAAATGAAAAAGTCCTATATGGACTATGCCATGAGCGTTATTATCGGGAGGGCGCTTCCTGATGCAAGAGACGGGCTGAAGCCGGTTCACCGCAGAATACTTTATGCCATGCATGACATGGGCCTTCAGAGGAATAAGCCCTTTAAAAAATCCGCCCGCGTTGTTGGTGATGTTATAGGTAAGTATCACCCCCATGGAGATACTGCTGTTTATGATGCAATAGTAAGGATGGCCCAGGACTTTTCCCTGCGCAGCCCCCTTGTTGACGGCCAGGGAAACTTTGGCTCCATGGACGGCGATCCGCCTGCAGCAATGAGGTACACTGAAGTACGGATGACCCATATCTCCTCGGAACTGCTCTCAGACCTGGAAAAAGATACCGTTGACTTTATCCCCAACTATGATGAAACCATGAAAGAGCCCACTGTGCTTCCGGCAAAGGTGCCCAATCTTCTTTTGAACGGCTCCTCGGGTATTGCTGTTGGAATGGCAACAAACATACCCCCGCACAACCTGGGTGAACTGGTCGATGCTTTAATTACTCTAATCAGCAACCCGGAAACAGACACAAAAGCTCTGCTGAAAATTATTCCCGGGCCTGATTTTCCAACAGGGGGGTTTATTTACGGTAATGAGGGAATAGTTTCAGCCTACAAAACAGGAAGGGGTATTCTTAAGATAAGGGCAAAGGCTTTTATTGAAAAAAAGAAGAAGGGGGACAGGGAAAGTATTATTATTTCTGAAATACCGTTTCAGGTTAACAAGGCACGCCTGATTGAAAAGATTGCCGAGCTTGTCCAGAACAAGAAAATTGAGGGGATATCAGACATCAGAGATGAATCAGACAGGGATGGAGTCCGGGTTGTAATTGACCTGAAGAAAGATGAGATAAGCAGGGTTATCCTGAACAAGCTCTATAAGCTCACCCAGATGCAGGTTGCTTTTGGAATAATTTTTCTTGCAATAGTTAACAACAGGCCGCGTGTTCTTACACTGAAAGAGCTGCTTGAAAATTTTATCAGCTTCCGAAAGGAGGTTGTTACAAGAAGAACAGTCTTTGAACTGAAAAAGGCTGAACATCGTGCTCATATACTCGAAGGCCTGAAAATCGCCCTTGATAATCTGGATGCAATTATAAAGCTGATAAGAAAGTCTGAATCACCTGCAGCAGCAAAACAAAACCTTATGAACAAATTCAGCCTGACGGAAATTCAGGCCCAGGCTATTCTTGACATGCGCCTCCAGAGACTGACAGCCCTTGAACGGGATAAAATAAATGCAGAGTATCTTGAATTAATTAAACTGATTGAAAAGCTGCGGCAGATTCTTGAAAACGAAGGCCTTGTTCTTGAGATTATTATAACTGAACTTAAAGAGCTGAAGGAAAAGTACAATACCCCGCGCAGAACCGAAATTGTTGAACAGTCCGAAGAGATTAATATTGAGGATATGATTGTTGAAGAGCAGATGGTCATCACTGTTTCAAACAGCGGATATATAAAAAGAAATCCGGTTAGCCTCTACAGGACACAGCTCCGGGGAGGCAAGGGTGTCACCGGTATGACCACCAGGGAAGAAGATTTTGTAGAGAACCTTTTTGTTGCTTCAACCCATGCCTATATCCTCGTATTTACTGATAAGGGAAAGGTGTACTGGATAAAGACATATGAAATACCCCAGGCAGGAAGGGCAGCCCGTGGAAAAGCCATTGTTAACCTTCTCAACATTGCACCCGGTGAAAACATTTCAGCAGTCCTGCCGGTTAACAGCTTTGAGGAAGAAGGATATGTTGTCATGGCAACAAAGAACGGCATTATAAAAAAGACGGACATCAAAGCATACAGCCGGCCAAGGGCAAACGGTATTGCTGCCATAACCATTGACCCTGATGACAGTCTCATAGGCGTGGATATTACAGATGGAAGCAGGGAAATTTTTATGGGCACAAAAAAGGGCATGGCAATAAGATTCAAAGAAGAGGATGCCAGGCCAATAGGAAGAGTTTCACGGGGTGTCCGCGGAATATCCCTTGCAAAGGGTGATGAGGTTGTGGGTATGGAGATTCTGCGCGGCGATGCAACACTTTTAACCGTAACTGAAAGGGGCTACGGGAAAAGAAGCAATGCTTCAGAGTACAGAAGGCAGAGCCGGGGCGGAAAAGGAATCATTACGATTAAAACAGACGAGCGGAACGGTAATGTCGTTGGTATCAAACAGGTGGTGGAGGAGGATAATATTATGATGATAACCAGCAAGGGTAAAATAATCAGAATTGATATGAAAAAAATCTCTGTCATTGGAAGAAACACAAAAGGGGTCAGGCTTATAAATGTAGAGCCTGATGAGCGTGTTGTGGGGATGACAAAGCTTGCGGAAAAATAACTGCTTTTGTCGCATCATTGCTGAAAAAAATAATCGCTGGACTTTTTAAGTAACAACTATTTACGCTCTGTTTTATCTTTCCACCATCCCTTCAATTCCTCCACCCACTCCGGCCATTCCTCAAGTATCCTTGTGATGGCAGGAGAAAACCTGTAATATTGATGAGCGACAATGTAAATTCCCGAGGGAAAAAACTGTTGACGTCAATCACTCATAAGATGACTTGCGAGGATTATCATCTCAACTGCTTCTTCTGCATCAATTTTAACATGACGATGACTTGATGGATTTTTATATGACCCAATTGCTCCTGCAAAAAGATGAGCGAGTGCCTCTCTTTCGGATACGGGAGTGCTCATATCAGTTAATGGGCCATTGTCTTTATTGAATGCTTTTCTCATTAAATCAACACCTAAATCAGTAGAAGCATATCCACCCGTATAACGAACTAAAACCTCAACTTCCTTGAATGCTTGAAAAACAGCTGTTTCATATTCGCCCTGAGAAAAAGTGACCAAATCTTTTCGGCAATAATTGGGTGAAGTTGTTTTTGAGGTAATTTATTTGAATTTTTAAAAGCAACAAGTTGCTCTGGATTCCTTAGCAATTGTCATACCCGTACAAATGGGTATCCACGATCAGACAGAAAAATAACCCGCGGATTTTATCGACGAAGCTAAAAATTACAATTGATGCATATCAGGAAAATGGAAAAAAAACGGAAAACAGCATACATTAATTGTATATTAATCTGCTTTTCGGTATCGGCGCACGATAGCATTATACTCAGGCTGAAGCCTGCGGCTGCCAAATAAATTAATTCTTGCTTTCACTGGAAAATATGGATAAAAATACTCAGACTCCAGACTCAGAGAAAATATAAAATCTAAACCAGGAGGTTAGCAAATGCAATCTTATGATAGTTGGGACAAAAAATCTCCAGCTGCTGAACAACTCATAAAAAAGGTTGAAATTGCAGTGCATGATATTGTCCCTGGGGCAGATATTGTGCTTTATGGTTCACGTGCCCGTGGTGATGCTATCCCGTTTTCTGACTGGGATTTTCTGATATTGGTTGATCCACCGTTGAGTTACGACATTACCTGCGAAATCAGAGAAAGATTGTTTGACATAGAGCTGGAGTCCGATACTGTAATCAGTAGTATTGTAAGAACAAAAAATGAGTGGGGGTCTCAAAATTACGCAGCAATTCCTTTTAAACAGGCAGTTGAAGCAGAGGGTATTGTTTTGTGATGGAAAAAAATATTAAAGCGCTCATAAAATATCGGATTGAACGTGCCAATGAAACATTTGAAGAAGCTCTATTGATGGGGCGGGAGGAACACTGGAATGCCTGCTTGAATAGACTGTACTATGCCTGTTTTTATGCTGTCACTGCCTTGCTTGCAAAGCATGGCCTTTCCTCAAGCAAACACAGTGGTGTGAAATCTTTTTTTAATCAAAACTTCATCAAAACAGGTAAAATTAGCAGAAAACATGGCTCACTTTATAATCATCTTTATGAGAACCGGCAGGAAGGTGATTATGTGGATTTTGTTGTTTTTGAAGTTGGTACCGTTGAGCCTCTTATCCAACAATCAAAAGATTTTATTGAAACCGTGAGCAGACAGGCTGAAGAGTGATTTTGCAAAGGTAAAAGCCGGGGGCCAAGTCTCCTTTTGACTCATGTTAACATTTGCTCTATGCAGCCTGGCTTAAAAAATATCATTTTTCATCATATATGTAATATTTTGTCAATAACAGCAAATTTATTGTTTGACAACTTAATACCACAGTATTCTTGCTGGTTTTAAACTAGCGTCGTGTCAACAATATAAAGTCGCATGTCATTGCGAGCTTAGCGAAGCAATCTTGTGCTTTTTGCCAAAAAGATTGCCGCGGCCTTCGGCCTCGCAATGACTATCTTTGTTACGCCGTTACAGGTTTGACACAACACTATTCTAAAAGGTGACAACATGAAAACAGTAGGTGCATATGAAGCCAAAACACATCTTTCAAAACTACTTGAGCACTTGAGCTTGTAAATAAAGGGAGAACGAATAACTATTACAAAACATGGCATGCCTGTAACCGTGTTACAGCCCCCAGATTCTATACGAAAGGCAAAACCCAAGAGCGCCATTGCGGAATTGCGTAAGTTTCGAGACAAACATCATCTTAAAGGGATTTCTCTCCGTGATATGATAAATGAAGGCAGGCGCTGAATGAGCAGAGATTTTGTTGTTGATAATTCTATCGTTATGGCATGGTGTTTTAAAGATGAAACAAGCCAATATGCTGATTCTGTTCTGGACTGTTTGAATCTGTTTACAGCATTCGTGCCGGCAATCTGGCCATTGGAGGTTGGAAATGTACTATTATTAGTTGCTGAACGTAAAAAACGTCTCAGTGAGGCTGACAGCACTCGATTTACAGCACTGCTATCCGAACTTCCAATAATGATTGAACAGGAATCACCGTAAAGGATGATGAAGGAGATTTTAAGCCTGGCAAGAAAGCACAAAATATCGACTTATGATGCTTCATATTTAGACCTTGCAATGAGGTCAGGAATACCGATCGCTACTTCAGACAAGGGGTTGCTCTCCGCAGCCAGGTTGCAATTTTGTCATGAGGCAAACCCGGGACAGCATACTCATAAACGACGATCAGGAAGCAGCTTTTGGAACTTTTTGTTGTTCAACTCAGTGAGTTTCTCTCCAATTGCCTGATTTGACTTCACCCAGAGAGAAAAATGTGTGATTACGCAGCGCTGCCAGTATCCAGGTCTCGGCAAATTTTACCCCGGTCTCAACCTTGGGTATGTCGGTAGAGTCACCAGGCTAACCTTCTAAAGCAGCATTATTATCATTCCAAACACAAACGTTTTCTGGCTTAGAAGTTCCTTGGTTGTTTTTAACAATTAACTCATCATCCCCTCCCTTACCTGGTCAAAAAGGCAGATCGACAACAATAAATTAATCTAAAATATAAATTTTCTGTGACATGACATGGAAAATAAGATAATTTGTTATTATTGTAATATCACATTGAAATCAATATAACATGCAGACCTGTCAGCAGTGGCAGCTATGAACAAAAAATCAAAAAACACGGGGTACATTGATAATTCCGGACGCATTGTGGTTTCCCCGGAAATACGCTCTCAATACGGTCTCACACCGGGAACAAAACTTTTTATTGAACAGGGCACAAACAGCCTGACTGTCAGGCAGCCAATAACCCTGCTTAAAAAAGTATATGTTGAGATAACAAACAGGTGCAACCTGGGCTGCTGTACCTGCATTCGTAATGTATGGGATGAGCCCTGTGACATTATGCCCCAAACTGTATTTGATTGTATTATCAAAAGCCTGCAGACAGTTTCACCTTCTCCGACAGTTTTTTTTGGCGGTCTTGGCGAACCTCTTCTTCATGAACATGTAACAGAAATGATTAAGCAGGCAAAAACCATTGGCTCAAGGGTTGAATTGATTACAAACGCAACACTGCTAAATGAGCAGATGTCCCGCAGCCTTATTGACTCAGGGCTTGATATGCTGTGGGTCTCCATGGACGGCGCAACACAGGAAAGCTACGCAGATGTGCGTGTCGGGGCATCTTTGGACAGGGTTGTTCAAAAGATAAAATTTTTCAGATCTGCACGCCCTCTTTCACACGTGCCCACTCCTGAAATTGGAATTGCTTTTGTGGCAATGAGGAGGAATATTTCAGATTTACCGGCTGTTATGCGCATGGCAAAAACATTCGGGGCAAGCCGCCTTATGGTCAGCAATGTTATCCCTTACACCGGGGAACTTCGAAAAGAGACACTGTTCCCGCGTCTGCTGAAAAAAACAGGGGCCAAACCCTCACAGTGGGTCCCGAACATAAAAATTCCAAAAACATACAACACCGCAGAGTTTGGTGATGCAATTTCAGAAGCTGTTTCCAGAGGATGGAATCTCTTGTTTGGCGGTTCTAATTTGAACGAAGAAAATCCCTGCTGCCCCTTTATTGAAGATGGCACCACGTCTGTTGGCTGGGATGGAAGTCTCTCCCCCTGTTTGCCTTTGCTGCACGACCACACATTTTTTCTCGGGGACCGGAAACGCTTAATAAAAAAACATATCATTGGTAATGTGGCTGATCAACCCCTGGTCAGTCTCTGGAACAAACCAGAGCATGTCGCTTTCCGTGAAAAAGTTCAAAGATTTGATTTTTCGCCATGCACTGCCTGCGGAGGCTGTGAAAGGTCTCTGGGCAATATGGAGGACTGTTTTGGAAGTTCCTTCCCCACATGCGGGGGATGTTTGTGGGCTCAGGGTGTGGTTCAGTGCCCGTAACCCGGCCCCTTGCAGCATGATAGAAGAATAATTTATGATTGGACGCAGAGTCATTGTGATTGGAGGTGGGGCAGCCGGGCTTATGGCTGCTGGTCAGGCTGCTGAAAACGGAGCTGAAACACTCCTTCTGGAAAAAATGAAACGCCCCGGCCGAAAGCTTTGTATTACAGGCAAGGGCCGGGGCAATATCACAAACATTGAAGAAACAGCTGAGTTCATTGCACACTTCGGCAAGACAGGCAGTTTCCTCCACCAGGCTTTTTCCCGGTTTTTCAACACTGACCTCATGGATTTTTTCAAAGAGCTTGGCCTGGAGCTTGTAACAGAGAGGGGAGGCCGCGTTTTTCCTGCAGGCAGCACAGCATCAGATCTGCTGAGTGTTTTACTGCAATGGCTTAACCAGTGTGGCGTAAAGGTTAAATGCACTTCCTGCGTTGACAAACTGCTTACCAGCAAAGGCCGTATCACTGGTGTGGTTTCCCGCAAAAAAAAGATCCCGTGTGATGCTGTTATACTGGCCACGGGAGGAGCATCTTATCCGGCAACAGGCTCAACAGGAGATGGATATCAGTTTGCAAAATCAGCGGGACACACTATTGTACCCATACGCCCGGCTCTTGTCCCCCTGGAAACAGCAGGCAGTGCAGCAGGCAAAATGGCCGGGCTCAACCTGCGAAACATCAATGTAAAAATGCTTGTCAATAACAGGAAACGTAAAGAGGCTTTTGGAGAAATGACATTCGCAAAATTCGGTGTAACCGGTCCGGTTATCCTCACGCTAAGCAGCGGGGCAGTAAAGGCAATGAGCGAGGGGCAAAAAGTATCTCTTTCCATTGATCTTAAACCTGCGCTTGATGAGAAAAAACTTGATGCACGGCTTCTTCGCGATTTGTCATCCCGCAGAGATGAACCCCTTAGCAGCTTTCTTCGGGGCCTTATGCCGCGCGAGATGGTTCCTGTGTGCATCAGCCTCACAGAGATATCCCCGGACCTGAAGAGCAGCCGGGTTTCCGCAAAACAGCGCAGGAGACTGAAAACATGGCTTAAAGATTTTCAGCTTGAAGTAACCGGAAACCGTCCGTTCACAGAAGCAATCATAACAGCTGGTGGGGTTGATACACGCGAGATCAACCCCAGGACCATGGAGTCTCTCAGGATAAAGGGGCTCTATATTGCAGGTGAGATTCTTGACATCCAGGCAGACACAGGCGGATACAATCTTCAGGCTGCTTTCTCTACGGGCTGGCTTGCCGGCTGTTCTGCCTCTTTATCCTCCACTTAGGAAAAATCCATGTTTCTGCCCACAACAAAAAAGGAATTGAAATTTCTTGGCTGGGACAATGTCGATATCATTCTTATAACTGGTGACAGCTATATAGACTCTCCACATGTGGGTGTAGCTGTAACAGGAAAAGTTCTTCTAAATGCCGGCTATCGTGTGGGTATCATTGCTCAGCCAGAGGTGAGATCAAACAGGGACATTACCAGGTTAGGAGAGCCGAAACTGTTCTGGGGCGTTACCGGCGGATGCATAGACTCCATGGTCGCCAACCGTACAGCATCAGGGCGAAAGCGCAAACAGGACGACTACACGCCTGGCGGGACAAACAACCGGCGGCCTGACCGTGCTGTTATCTCCTACTGCAATCTTATAAGGGCTAACTTCAAAAACACCCGGCCAATCGTGCTGGGCGGCATTGAATCCAGTCTGCGGCGGATAGCTCATTATGATTTCTGGTCAAACAAGATCAGAAAATCGATCCTGTTTGATGCAAAGGCCGACTACATTCTCTACGGAATGGCAGAAAGATCTGTTGTAGAACTTGCTGCCAGCATAAAGGAGGGGGGCAACCCCCGTGCCATACGCGGGATCTGCTATGCATCCGGAGAGATTCCTGCCGGATGCCTGGAGCTTCCTTCGTTCAGGCAGTCAGCTGAAGACAAAAACATGTTCACGAAAATGTATCACATGTTCTATCGCAATAACGACCCTGTAACAGCATCAGCACTGGCCCAGAAACAGGACACCCGCTATCTCATCCAGAATCCCCCTGCATTTTATCTGTCTGAAAAGGAACTCGACACAGTATACAGTCTTGGATACAAAAGGGACGTGCATCCTTTTTACCACAGGCATGGCAAGGTAAGGGCAATGGACACAATTCGCTTTGCAATTTCCACCCACCGGGGATGCTATGGGGAATGCAATTTCTGCGCTATAACAGTCCATGAGGGAAAGACAGTAAGGTGGCGCAGCAAAGGGTCAATCCTGGCCGAAGCAAGGCAGATTGCATCACTCCCCGGTTTCAGGGGAACCATTCAGGATGTTGGCGGACCAACCGCCAACATGTATGGATATGAATGCTCAAAAAAAAAAAGAAAAGGATGCTGTGCTGGAAAACGCTGTCTTTTCCCCACAGTATGCTCCGGGCTGACAGTTAACCACGCCAGACAGATATCTCTTTTAAAAGCGATTCGCAGAGTCGCTGGTGTTAAAAAGGTGGTTGTTGCCTCAGGTATAAGGTATGACATGGTTCTGGCTGACAAAAAAAACGGAACAGAGTATCTGCAGGAGATAGTCCGTCACCACGTCTCCGGGCAGATGAAAGTAGCGCCTGAACACTCGGAACAGCACGTGCTGGACAAGATGGGAAAACCGGGCAGTGCTGATCTCCTTAAGTTCAAAAATCTTTTTACAAAACTTACGAACAGGGAGGGGAAAAAACAGTTCCTTACCTACTACATGATTGCAGCGCACCCAGGTTGTACCCAGAGCGATATGTTAAAATTAAGATTATTTGCCATGGATAAGCTGAAAATCCTCCCCAGGCAGGTCCAGGTTTTCACGCCTGCCCCATCAACCTATTCTACCCTCATGTACTGGACCGAAAAGGATCCCTTTACCGGCAAACCCTGCTTTGCAGAAAAGAGTTTCAAAGCCAGGGAGAAGCAAAAAATGCTGCTGCAGGCTCCCGGACAAAAAACAAAGCCCCTGCCCGGGAAAAAACGCATTTGATAATTTAAAAGACAATTATAACCGGTTCCTAAAAAAGCATTGCAAAGGCAGGATTGCTTGTTATTATATGTAGTGGCTGAACGAAAAGTCCTGATCCAGGTTAAAATCTGATCAATAATTTTCTGTAGGAGCGCCTTCAGGCGCGATATTACGCAGCAACAGGTCTGTTTTTCGCGGCTAAAGCCAGCTCCTACATACGCCGCGCTGACAAAAAACAGGGTTTTCGTTCAGCCACTATGTAGAAAAAAAGAAGCGCTTAGGTGGCTGTAATCACAAGCAAAGCCCGGATAACCGCTTGAACCCGAATCCTTAAAAACCGTGTCGATAAGAAAAATGCTAACACCAGAAAAAGTGGTGGCTTTTAAACACACAGGATTATTGCTCTAAAAATGAACAACTTAAAAAACTTGAAAATAGGTGTGGTAGGCGCTGGCAGCTGGGGGACAACACTGGCTGATATGCTTGCCGGCAGGGGGTTTAATGTCAGCCTGTGGGTATATGAAAAAGAGCTTTCAGAGATACTGGGTTCAGAAAAAATCAACACATATTACCTTCCTGAAGTAAAGCTTGCCCCGAATCTTCAATTCACCAGTGATCTTGAGGAGGTTGTAAGGGATAAGCAGATACTGCTCTGGGTTACCCCGGTTAAAGCTTTCAGGGAACTTTTCAAAGAGGGGCTGCGCTTTGCAGAACAGGACACAATACATGTAAGTGCTTCAAAGGGAATAGAGATCCGTACTCTTAAAACTGTTTCACAGATTGCCAAAGAAAGCAGTCTGCCTTTTTCAGACCGTAAATTTGTTGTTCTTTCAGGACCAAGCTTTGCAAAAGAGGTGAGCAAAAAAATGCCGAGAGCTGTTGTTGTGGCATCAGCTGACAAGGATAGCGCAGCAACAGTTCAAAAGGCAATGGCTACACCTTACTTCAGAACATATACAAGTGATGATGTTGTGGGGGTGGAGCTGGGGGGTGCTCTTAAAAACGTGATTGCTCTCGCATCAGGAATTGCAGACGGTTTAGGATACGGGCATAACACCAGGGCAGCACTTATTACCAGGGGGCTTGCTGAGATCATCAGGCTGGGAAATTTCATGGGTGCAGACCAGCGAACCTTTGCCGGTCTCTCGGGAATGGGGGACCTGGTGCTTACCTGCACCAGTCGTTTGAGCAGGAACTACAGTGTTGGGGTTGAAATAGGCAGAGGGCTCAGCCTTGAAGAAATTCTGAAAAATATGAAAATGGTTGCAGAAGGAGTATATACTGCAAAGTCGGCTTTTACCATTTCTGCTGAGAACAGCATTGACATGCCGATTGTTCATGAGATTTATAATGTTCTTTTTGAGAACAAGCCGCCAGTTGAGGCGGTTAAGGATCTCATGAGCCGGGATTTAAAGAGAGAGATTATCTGACAGCGTGATAAGAAGAAAGATACTCTTCCGGTATACTATTAAAGAACTGTTCAGCCCTTTTGTTCTGGGGCTTTTGATTTTTACGTTCATTTTGCTTATGAATAAAATTCTCAAGCTGATGGACATGGTTATCAACAAGGGGGTAGGCATTGGCGAAGTAGGCACCCTGATACTTTTTCTTATGCCCTCCCTTTTAGTGATGACCATTCCCATGTCCATTCTTCTTGCGATTTTAATATGCCTGGGAAAATTTTCAGGAGATTCAGAGATAACAGCCATGAAAGCCTCGGGCATAAGTCTCCACCAGATGCTCCCACCCTTTGCAGTTTTCTGTGTTTTCGGGTTTGTGCTGACAAGCGTCCTTACACTTTACCTGCTTCCCAGGGCAAATTATACATTTAGAAATCATCTGTTTGAGCTGGCAAAAAAGTATTCTGAAGCAACTCTTGAAGAGGGTGTTTTTAACGACTCTTTTGAAGGAATGGTGATATATGTTAACAGGTTTGACAGGCAAAAAAACCGTATAAACGGCATTCTTATTTCAGACAAAAAAGATCCTGATTTGCCGACAGTGATAGTGGCAGAAGAGGCCAAAATCTTTTCTGATCCTGAAACAGGCGGGTTTCTGTTCAAACTTTTTAAAGGCAGCCTGCACCGTCTGGACCGCAAGTCAAAGTCATATCAATATGCTGTTTTCAACACCTATGAGATGAACTTGCAGCTTGAAGGGCCCGAAGATGAAAGAAAACTGAAAAAGAGGGAAATGGGCATAGGCGAGCTTATGCAGATTTCAAGAGACAGGAAAAAGACAGGGCGATCCTCTGCCAGAATTGATGTTGAAATCCACAAAAGATTTGCGTTCCCTTTTGCGTGCCTGGTGTTTGGCCTTTTGGGTGTTTCTCTGGGGGTTACATGGAGAAGGGGAGGACGGTCCTATGGCTTTGTGTTCAGTATTGTTATTGTTTTTTTATACTATCTTTTGTTAAGTATTGGTGAAAACCTGGCAAAAAGCGGCTATGTCTTTCCTTTCATGGGGATATGGATGCCAAATGTAGTTCTGGGGATCTTTGGTTTAACCCTTTTCCGGAAGGTTGCCCGGGAAGAGCCAGTGCCATTGCAGTGGATCGGGGTTTTGCACCTCAAGCCTGCAATTATAAAAACAAAGCAATGGTTTAAGAAAAAAACAGGAAAAAAATAATTTGTCTGCCCCGGTTTGACCGGATAGAGGATCGCTGTTTTGCTGATTATTACCAGGTATTTTACAAAAGAATTCTTAAAGATTTTTCTTCAATGCATTGCTTCATTTATAGCTCTTTATGTCCTTGTTGATCTTTTTGACCGATTAGACGACATGATCAAACACCAGGTGCCGGTCTCTCTTGTAATACAGTATTGCCTGTGCCTTATCCCCCTGATAATTTATCAGGTTTGCCCCCTTGGAGTGCTTCTCTGTACATTTATTACCATAGGTGTCTTTGTCAGGCATAATGAGATAACAGCTCTGAAGGCTCACGGGATAAGCCTTTATCGCGTACTCAAAGTGTTTCTGCTGGTTTCGGTTTGCCTGTGCCTGTTTTCTCTCTGGCTTCAGGAATATGTGCTGCCCTACACCAACACACGGGTCAAGGAGATTAAGAACGTTCACATAAAAGGCAAAAAAAAAACGAGGATTTTAAAAAAGCCCCATTTCTGGTATCGAAGCCAGGACAATGTTTACAATATTGAATTTTTTGATTCTGAACAAAACATACTGCAAAGCATTACAATCCTCTATTTCGGCCCGAAGATTTTTCTTAAAAAAAGAATTGATGCTGAAAAAGCAGTCTGGTCAGACGGCAAATGGATATTCAGTGAAGGCTTTATCCGTTATTTCAAGCCGGACGGGGAAATGACTTCAAGCAGGTTTAAAACAAAAATAATTTCTATAGACAAGACACCGGAAGATTTTAAAATGCTGCATAAAGAGGGCAGTGAAATGAGTTTTTCTGAAATTAAAAATTTTGTGAAAGATATAAAAAAAGCGGGCTATCCTTCTGCTGCATATGAAGTTGACATGCATGCAAAAATTTCATACTCGTTTATCAATGTTATAATGGCTCTGCTTGGAATACCTTTTGCCCTGAAGATTGGCAGGAGTGGGGGGATGTCTCTGGGAATTGCCATAAGTATTGCCCTGGGGTTTCTGTACTGGACATTTTTTGCTTTTTGTCTGTCTCTGGGAAAGGGAGGCGCAATCCCTCCCTTTGTTTCTGCCTGGATTGCAAACACAACATTTGCTTCCCTGGGAATTTACATGTTTTTGCATGTCAGGCAATAGCTGTTTTGTCAGGCTTTTCCGACTAACTGTTTCTGCTGAAAAAACCTTTTTTTCTGCTGTTTTCCTCCTGATGAGATTGACCGGGTGCTTCCCGGGACATTTTCAGCCTGTGCAGCTGCAAACCAAGATTTTTCAGCTGTTCATCTTTTTCTGAAATCGCTGCTTTTAATTCCCCCATCTTTGTTTCACAGGCCTTTATATGATCATTTCTTTTTTTTATCTCTGTTTCCAGTGCTGCAGCATGTTTTTTAAACTTTTCCTCCATGGATTTCACTTTGTCTTTGACTTCCCTGACCTCTTCATCGTATCTGTTTTTCAGCTCAATAAAATCCTTAATTATGGAAAAATCAGAATATGATTCCTGGGGCATCTTCTGTGTCTCCTTTTCTGTATTGTATGTCACCATTTTCACTAATACCCATCCTGTCCATTGTTAATTTCATTTCCCCGGGCAAAAGGGTGATATTAATGGCATCTTTAAAAGATATTACCTTGTTTGCCAGAAGGGCAATTAAAGACTGTTCAAAGCTCTGCATTTTATACACAGAAACAGAGTTTTCAATCTCTTCCCGTATGGCTTTTATTTCATTCTTTACAATCAGTTCTTTTACCCTTGGGCTTTTCACCAGTATTTCAACAGCAGGGACCCTGCCGGAGCCCTCCTTTCTTGGCACAAGCCTCTGAAAAACAGAAGCAACAAGAACCTCTGCAATCTGCTTTCTTACCTGAAAACGGACATCTACGGGAAATGAATCAACTATCCTTGGAATTGCTTCATACGAACTGTTTGCATGAACAGTGCTGAACACAAGGTGGCCTGTTTCCGCGGCACTCAGCGCTGTTTCCATTGTATCCCTGTTTCTTATCTCACCTATCAGCATCACATCAGGGTCCTGCCGCATGGCATTTTTCAGTGCTGTCTCATAGTCCGGTGTATCCATCCCGATTTCTCTCTGTGTAATAAAAGCAGCATTGTCCAGGAAAAGAAATTCAATCGGGTCCTCTATTGTTATAACATGAACCCTTCTGTTAAGGTTAATGTGTTGAAGCATGCCAGCCAGTGTTGAAGACTTCCCGGATCCGGTGGGACCTGATATAAGAACAAGACCCTGGGGTTTTGCACAAAAGGTTTTTAAAACCTGGGGAAGACCCAGCGATTCAATCGTTGGTATTTTTGTCGCAATGTTTCTGAAAACCATTGCAAGGGTCCCGCGCTGATAAAAAAGATTAAGGCGAAACCGGGAAAAGCTTTCAACTGAATATGATGAGTCAACAGCAAGTTCTTCATCAAGAATTTTTTTCTGTTTTTCAGTCAGTATCCTGTCCCTGGTTTTGTTTATTTCTCCAATGGTGAGCCTGTCCTCATTTGCAGGCCGCAGAACACCGTCAATACGCATAAGAGGCGGGGCACCAACCCGTAAGTGAAGGTCAGAAGCCTTTTTTTCAAGCATTGTGTTAAGGAGTTGATTTAAATCCATTGTCCATACCACTTGTTTTGTTTATTTACTGGCTGAACGAAAAGTCCTGATTCCGAGTTGTCATTGCAAGCCCCGATAAAATCGGGGAAGCAATCCCTTTGTTTCCAGGAGATTGCTTCGGTCATGCTTCCCTCGCAATGACAGAAAAAGTGTAATTAATGGACTTTCCGTTCAGGTATCTATTTAAAGAGATTATCGGGAAAAACATCTTAAAACTAAACAGAAAATGCAGGACTTTGCCCCACGCCGGGATTACTGAAAAACCCCTGGGTTGTATATAAGCAGGAGTTTCCCCAAAAATTTCATAACAGATTAAGGATCAGTGATCCTGAGTATTTAACGATGGTAGCAGATACGTACTTTTCTTTGCTTGCTCCAAAGAAAAGTACCAAAAGAAAAGGCACTCCCGAGACAAGCCCGGGATCTTTGACCTGCTTTTTGGCCTGCGGCTTCCCGGCAAAGAGCATCTTAAAGCAGCGGGTCCAAAAACTCGCCACGGCACAAAGGCCGTGCCTCAAACAGTTTGGACCCTTCATCTGCAGAAAGACACTCGTTGCCGGCTGCGGTGCAATGGGTTTAAAAAAAACACTTTACCACTTGGTATTTCAGGGTTACTGCCATTATTGCCTTTAGTGAGATTTGATGCCTTTTTTTGGGGAAACTCCTGTTCACTTTCCCATTGATAGAATCAATATAGAATAAATTATTTGAGACTTTAATCCGGATTTTATGGATTCCCGTTAAAAGCATACGGGAATGACATTGTGCTGTATGGCATCAAAGGGTCAGTTGTCATACCCGTGCACAGTCTGTGCTGGAGAAGTATTAACCAGTGTTCCGAAAAAAAGTATAATACCTGTTTCAATATTCTTGCCTTGTGATGCTGATTCTGTAGTCAGTGTACTGTAAATAATTCCGGATGTGAAAAAACCTTCCATTAAAGTTGTTCCAAAAAACTGAAATGAATAGTAGCTATAAATATTTTCTTCATAATAACTGCTGTATGCTTTTTCAGTTGCTTCCCATGTCCCATTATATAAATTGCCAGTGGCAATATAAGAACCGGAAGAACTTTCAAAAATCTTTCCAGCTTGAGAAATTGTAACAGAGCCGGTACGGGTAGCATTATCTGAATTACTCTCTGTTCCATTATCAGAACCTGCAGATGTTTCATTGTCTGCAAATGTGAACGTGTAATTTGTTAAAGACTTTTTAAGCAAACCAAAAGCATACACATAATAACTGTTACCTGCAAATCCCTGTGCAGAAACAGTGGATCCAGAAAAGAGAATTAGACTTAAAAATACTGTAAAAACACAATATGTCCTTTTGACCATAGCAGAAAAACCTCCTTTATCATTTTTATCTTTATATTTAATTTCATTGTTGTCCAAGAACGAGATTGCCATCCCGATATTCATCGGGACAGGCGCCACTGTGACCCGAGACAAGCCCGGGAACTGCGTACCAGATCATGCCCATTGCAAGGGAGCTGTCCCGCTACTGCGGGAAAGCAATCTTAACCTTGAAACAGATACAAAAACAACTACTACAGGCTTCCACATTCTTTGGAATGCAAAAAGGAAATTCCTATATATTTAGTGTGTGAACAAAAACCCTGTTTTTTGTTGGCGCAGCATATGTAGGAGCCGGCTTTAGCCGCGAAAAACAGACCTGTTGCTGCGTATATCGCGCCTGAAGGCGCTCCTACAGAAAATTATTGATCAGATTTTAACCTGAATCAAGGCTTTTCGTTCAGACACTGTTTAGAAAAAAGCAAACAATATGCCAAGCAAAAATAATTTCTGTTTTTTATTTCAGGAAACACTGTTTCCCAAACTAAGAGCTTTCCACCCTTATTCTCATCAGCCATCTCAGGTATTTGGTTAGATACAAAAAGGGTTAAACCCATGGAAGAAAATGCAAATCATCTACGCTGTTTCCCGGTTTTTCGAAAGGAATACAGATAACATCCTGTACCATTTTTTCAGCTTCTTCTAAAATATCGTTGTTCATAAGAGCCATTTGTGCACCTTTTACTGACGTATTACCTGCAAATGAAACATTTCCTTTGAGAAACAGCGGGATCAGTCCCAGTTCAAAGAATACCTCAGTCCGAACCCTGTATCCAAAAGCTCCACCTACTAAAACCCTTTTTATTTTATTGCCGGTTACTCCCATCTGTCTTAACAAACTGTTAATCATTGCCAAAACAGAAGCTTTTGCCTGCCTGAGCAGGAAAATATCTTCCTGAGAAACATAAATATCAGTCTGAAAATCTCCTTCGTCTGAATACAAAAGAAAAATTCTCTTTCCTTCCTTACTGGAAACTCTTCTGACAATTTCAGGATTCATATCTTTCAAGGAAGATGGATCCTGAAAATCTCCCGACTGATTAATCACACCGATTCGTTTCAGTTCTGCAGTCAGCTCCATAAGGCCGCTTCCACAGATTCCGCGTGGCAGGCTTTCACCTATAACTGACATATCCATATCACTGCCAAATGTCAGACTTTCAACAGCTCCGGCTACAGGTCGCATGCCAAAGCCTGTTCCCGCACATTCAAAAGCACCCGTGCCTGAAATACCTGTGGCTGCAATTTTGCCTTCATGAAACAAAACAGCTGTCGCAACATAACCTAAATCTAAAAAAAGCACTGTTTCCTCCGACCTGTGAAGTCCTGTGGCCAGTATGCCTGCTGCAGTGTCAGCCCCCACAAAAGAAGATATTACAGGAAAGGCATGTATCCTGGCTCCTGGGGAAGACCTTATTTCAGCCTGTTCAGAAGGAAAAACCATTTTCCTTTTTTTATCAAAAGAGTCTTTGTGTTCACTTAACCCCGGAACTCCATTTATCAAAAAGTCAAGCAGACCGGTTGCTCCGGCAATGACAATCTCATGGACATGCAAAGGGGAAATGTCTTTTACCCTGCACAGTTCACAAACAAGAATATCAATTCGCAGCAGGATCTCCTCGTTCAGTATCTCCAGATTAGCCGGGTCACGGGCTGCCTCATCAATCCGCGATTCAATGTCAGTGCCCATATCTATCTGAGGGTTGGTGTCTGAAACAACTGCAATTTTTCTGCCTTTATTCCGGTCTATCAGCGAAGCAACTAATGTGTTTACCCCAAGATCAACAGCAACCGCAAAGTTTTTATCTGTGGTATCCCCTTTTTCCAAATCTGCATCAGAAGTAAAATGGTGTTTTTCAACTCCGGGTTTCAAATCAACCTCTTCACAAATGGGTTCATCCATCAGCATAATAGAAAACGGCATTTTAAAAATAATTTCTGCTTTCATATCCTGAATTACCCTGGCCTGACAGGCCAGTCTTACCCCCTTATCAATCTCTTCCCCTGAGAGACATCCTTTTTCAGTTGGAGTGTAGGGTCCCATTTTTTTGAAGGATCTTATTTTGCATTTCCTGCAGATACCTTCAGCTCCACATGCAAAATTAAGCTGTATGTTCCGGGGATTGTTTTCAAGAATGGTCTCAAATACTGTTTTGAGGTGCTCTACTTTAATGGTTCTGTTTTCAGGCAGAAATGTAACCCTGTGGAACTTAAGATGTTTTGACATGACAGTCTGTTTCTCCAAAATTAGCTTCAAGGGTGAAAGATAATATCTAATATACCGGTTGTCAAGCACACGATTTTTTCCTCTGTATGTAGTAAATGCCTGAACAAAAACCATAAAAAGATACCATTTCGAGGGGCCTGATATCTGAAAATCATGCTGAAAAACAGATGGATAAAGCTTTCTCCTTCCGACTCTCTTCTGTCGGAATCGGAATGATAAAAAACAGGGTTTTGTTCAGGCACCAGGTTTTCGTTTAGACACTAAATATTGACTGCTTTTCAGAAAAAAAAGAAAAAAATCTTGGAACGATCAGTTGATTTGTGATATAGATAGTTTTTACGCTAAGTATTTTTTGGTTTTGTTCCTGCACTGTTAAAAGATCCCGATTATTCTAAGGGAAATGACTGCAGGATGTCCCGATTTAAGGGATCGAAGGATTTTTTACGAAGTCGTCAAAATTCCATTGCAGAGGAGGCAACATGCTTAAAGAGCTGAGGAACATTGTCGGGGCGGGAAACATCCTTGATGATCAGGCAACCCTGGACATCTATTCAAGAGACAAAAGCCTTAACCCTCCTAAAAAACCTTCTGCTGTAGTCTGCCCTGACAACACTGAGGAAGTTCAGGAACTAATCAGATTTGCCAACAAAACACTAACCCCCCTGATCCCTTCAAGCTCCGGCATTCATTTCCTGGGAGCAACCCTCCCGGAACAGGGTGGAGTTGTTGTTGATCTTTCAAGAATGAATAAAATTCTTGAGATTGACACACAAAACCGTAAAGTAAAAATTGAGCCTGGCGTTACATGGCATCAGCTTCAAGATGCGTTAAAGGAGCATGAGCAGATACCTCTCAACCCGCTAATGCCACATCCCATGACCTCAGCTCTTACCAGTTCTCTTGAACGGGAACCAATGCTGATTCCAAAGTATGAATACGGTGATCCTGTCCTCACCATGCAGATAGCACTTCCCAGTGGCGACATCTTTAAAACCGGAACCGCTTCTGACGAACACACTGACGGAGCATACCCAGAAGGTCCTGGGATTGATTTTTTCCGGTTTTTTCAGGGCGCCCAGGGTACCATGGGTATTGTTACCTGGTTAAACCTCAAGACAGAATACCGGCCCAAACATCAAAAAGCCTTTTTTGTACCTTTCATCAACATGGGAGATACAGCTGAACCTGTATACAGGATACAAAAAAAGCATATTGGCAGTGAATGCTTTGTTCTGAACAGATTCCTGCTTGCTTCTCTTTTGTCTGAAGAACGTCATGGGGATTTTGGCAAGCTGATGGATGAGCTGCCCCCATACACACTCATTCTTGTCATTGCCGGTTCTCCCAGAAGGCCAGTGGAAAGAATTGCCTATGAAGAAGCGGCTCTTATGGAAATTGCTTCTGATTTGAACTTTCAGCCGGGAAGGACTGTTGGGGGAATTTCCGGGCTCGAACACAGCATGCTGGACAAGCTGAGAAACCTGCCCTCAGAAGGGGGTTACTGGAAAACAAGGTTTAAAAATTCAACTCAGGACATTTTTTTCATAACAACCATGGATCGCGCTCAGGGCTATGCAGACCTGGCATTCAGATGTGCAGCAAGTTACGGACTGAATATTAATGAGGTTGGACTCTATATGCAGCCTCTTGAGCGTGGCCGCGCATGTCATATCAGTTTTTCCTTTCCCTGTGATCTGGATAGCAGTAAAGAAAGGGCAAATATCAGAAACCTTTATATTGAACTAAGCATGAAACTGATAAGTGAGGGTGCTTTTTTTACAAGGCCCTACGGGCCGTGGGCTGATATGATATACAGACGGACAACAACATATACGGACACACTGAAAAAACTGAAGAAAGTTTTTGACCCGAACAATATTTTAAATCCAGGAAAACTTTGTCACTGACATTTTCCTGAACTGGAGGATTCCATGACTGAAAACAAGGAGATGCTGCTTCCAAAGGATACAAGATACCTGAAATACCCGGCAGACGGCCCCTTTGATCAGGAAAAAGCCCGCTGGACAGCCTTTAACTGTTCTCGTTGCTCGGTCTGCAAATGGGTTGATTCGTGGCGCGTAAAAAGCGCAAAATATGCCCGTATCTGTCCCCAGCATACAAAATATCTGTATGACTCACATTCCGGCCAGGGGAAATGCGACCTTGCACTTGCCCTGATTGATGGAAAACTGCAATGGGATGACGACCCGGAAATAAAAAACATTCTTTTCCAGTGCACCATGTGCGGTGGCTGTGATGCTATGGACAAGGGCATCAGGGACGCTGAACTGATAAAAATGTACCGCTGGCTTCGCTCTGAATACGTTAAACGCTTTGGACCTCTGCCTGAACATAAAACCATGACGGACAGCATCAGGGAGTATGATAATGTATGGCTTCAGCCACGCTTAAAGAGAAACAACTGGGTTAAGGAACTGAAGGGAATGGGCATTAAGGATTTAAACAGGGAAAAATCTGATATTCTCTTTTTTGCAGGCTGTACCTATGGCCTTTCAGACGAATTGAAAGGCACCATTGTAAACATTGCCAGAATCCTGCTAAAAAACAATATTGATTTTGGCATCCTGGGCAATAAGGAGCTGTGCTGTGGAAGCCCGCCCTCAAAAACAGGCATTCTTGATGAATTTGAACGTCTTGCTGTTTCCAATATCAAGCAGTTTAATGCACTTGGTGTTAAAACCATTATCACCCCATGTGCCGGTTGCTATGGGACACTGAGGGTTGAATATGATGAAATAGAGGAGAAGAAAAATTTTGAGGTGCTCCATGTTGCCGAGTATCTTGATCGTCTTTGCCAGGATAAAAAAATTAACTACAAAAAAGAGCTGGGCATTACGGTAACATGGCATGACCCATGCCACATGGGAAGGCTGGGACGTCCCTATGTGCCGGGCAGGGACCTTGAAGGGGTATATGAAGAGCCTCGAAACATCCTGAAATCAATTCCAGGTGTTGAGCTTGTGGAAATGGAAAGGATCAGGGAATATGCATGGTGCTGCGGTGGGGGGGGTGGAGCCTTTACAGGGTTTAAGGACTTTGCCAGGTGGACAGCCCGTGAGCGCCTTGCAGAGGCCATGGACACTGGTGCTGAAATGGTTGTTACCAGCTGCCCGTGGTGTGAGACCAGCTTGAGGGCCGGAGCAGCAGGCATGAATGAAAAAATGGAAACAGTTGATTTGTTTGACCTTATGGTTAAAGCACTTTAAAGGGAGTTTTCAACCATGAAAAACAGAGACAGGAACAATGAGCAGCACCAGCAGATATTAGGGGCATTTCAAACAGCGCTGGGACAGGAAAATGTATCTGATGGCCCGGCCACAATGAATGCCTACTTCGGGGACTGGCTTCCGCCTAAAACCCTTGGGACATCCGTACCACCCGAGTTTGTAGTGCTTCCAAACGGCACAATGGAAACCCAGGCAATTGTAAAGATCTGCAACCGGTTTAAAATACCCTTTATCCCAGTCGGGTCAAACCAGTGGTCTTTGAGCAGTGCACCCAACAGGCCAGGAACTGTTATCATTGACTGCAAGCGCATGGGGGAAATTCATGAAATAGATGAAAAGAACATGTTTGCAGTAATCGAACCACTTGTAAGCCTTGCACAGCTGCACGCTGAGGCAAACAAGCGCGGCCTCTACATTGGATCTCCTGAAGCCAGCGCCCAGTCTTCAGCAGTGGCAGGACATCTTTTTCAGGGTATGTGGGGTGTAGGGCACAGAATTGGTGTTGCCTATCGCAACATCCTTGGTATAGAATGGGTATTGCCAAACGGGGAAATTTTAAGAACCGGTTCTTTTTCCCAGGATCCTGCATGCGGCTTCTGGGGTGAAGGCCCCGGGCCTGACCTGCGGGGTATGCTTCGCGGCTATGCAGGTGCCCTGGGGGGCGTGGGTGTCGTAACAAAAATGGCTGTCAAGCTTCACCCATATCCAGGGCCACGCACGTGGCCATGTGAGGGACATATACCCAATCAGGTTTCCATACTGCCGGAGGACAGGTTTTCATGGGATATTGTAAAATATGATGATCTTGAAGGTGCCATTAACTTTATGTATGAAGTTGGCCGGGCTGAAATTGCTGCTGTGCTGCAGAAATGGCCCACAGTATATTATGCATGGTGGTGGGCCAACTCAAATGAGCAGTACTGGGAGACATGGAAAAAACGTACTTTCCAGGACAATGTGAAAAACGCGGTGGGGGTTTCCCTGTGGGGATTTACCTCGAAAAAACAGTTTGAGTATGAAAAAAGGGTTCTTGAAGATATAATTGAGGAAACCGGCGGCAAACGAATTCCCAGGGAAATTTATGACCTGTGGGTGCCACGTACGGCAAACAACTGGATCCGTGACACCAACGGATCAAGGATGATGCGTCCTTCAGGAACATTCCTTGCACTCAGGCTGCCTACTGACACACTTCGAAACTCCATAGGAGTTGTACGAACAGGATATGAGTGGGTTAACAAGTTTTCACCCCCCATACTTGACAGTGACGGGCCTGACTGGATCGGCGGATATGATTTCGGCCATTTCGGGTTTGGAGAAACCGACTTTCCTGTGGAAAAAACTCCGGAGGATCTTGGTGACCTTATGAACAAACTTCTTGGCATGACCAAAGAAGACCTGCAGAATGGTATTGAAAACGGTATTGGCCCATTTCTCGGGGGCACGTATCACGCCATGGCAGGAAAAGTCTTTAAATATGACAAACTCCTTAAGGGAATAAAAAAGGCAATAGATCCAAACCTGGTGTCAAACCCCCCTCACAATATTCCTGTTGAGGATTAACTGCAGCATTCCGGATGAATTGTATTAAACAAATACTAACTCAGATTAAAGGAGGTATGAAATGGAGCTGAAGGTGGAAGCCCTGAAGTGTACGGGGTGCAGAATATGTGAATTTGCATGTAACTATCATCATGATGACAGCATCTCCCCCATAGGATCAAGTATGATGTTTTATCAGGAGGAGAAAAAAAATTATTATGGAATGATGGTAAAAAGAGCAAAGACCCTGTACTTGGGAAGGCCTGAAGGTGAACAGATACTTCAGCCTGGTGAGCAGATTGAAGGAGCCAGTGCAAGCGCAAAGCCGATTCTCTTGCGTATTGCCTGTGATGGCTGCGGGGAAGAGGAAAACGGTCCTGTGTGTATACAGGCATGTCCATATGCTGTCTTGAGCATGGAAGGAGAATAAAACTATGGAGACTATGAACAACTATAACGGCATTATTCTTATTGTCGACCTTGAATCAAAGGAATGCGAGACTGAAGACCTGAGCGAAGAGCTTCTTGAGAAAGCACTGGGGGGAGCTGCCGTAAATATGGAACTCTATGAACAGTATAAGGACAGGGATCCCCTGATATTAGGGTCAGGGTTTTTTACAGCTACATTTATGCCTTTTGCCTGTGCCGGAGTTATAACCGGGAAAAGCCCGGTCACTGGTACTGTTGCCCACGTTCCTTTTGGCTGGCAGACAGGAGTGGAACTGAAGCTGACTGGTTTTGACTTTGTTGTAATTCTTGGCAAATCGGACAACCCTGTCAGGTTATGGCTCCACGACGGCTTATCTGACATTGATGATTCCAGTGACATCTGGGGCAGGGACACATGGGAATCAACCGACAAAATCCGTGAAGCCTATGGTGATGAGATGATCCAGACATTTCTTATCGGAAAGGCCGGAGAAAACAGGGTTTTGTCTGCGCAGGTGTCTGAGAACTACTGGGGAAGCAGGGACAAGGCAGGGCTTGGGGCTGTGTTTGGCGAAAAAAATATAAAAGCCATAGCCATGAGGGGGCTTGGTGCTCTGGAGGTTGCCGAGGGATTTTTTCAGAAATGCGTGGAGCTGAAAAATGAAATCATTAACGGCACAATTAAGGGAAAAGCGGGGCTGAAAGATATAGCCGCTGACCTTGGCATGGATTCAGACATAATAGAAAAGCTGAAGAGCATGACCCACAGAAATAATGCAAGCTTTAATTGCCCTTACCCCTACTATACGTTTCTAAAGTACCGGGAAGCGCCTGATGCCATGGCAATGGATGGAGAACCTGAACCAGGGTGTCTTGTGTCTGATCTGTCTGGATTTGCAAGCCTTCAGAGTGCCGGGCTTGACGGACCCCGGGCAATGGAAAAGTGCTGCAGGCTTGGCCTGGACCCCACATCTGCCGGCATGATTTTAAAAAAACAGGGTGCGTCAAACCTTGAGGCCCTGGATAAACTGGCAGAAACAGGCCATGACAAAGCTGAGGCAGCAACCTGCTGGGACATTGAAAACAACAACGAAAAAGAGATCTCTCAGACAGCAGGGGCATTTTCTGCTGCTGTTCCGCCAAAAGGAATATTTGCAAACCAGGAAGAAAGTGCTCAGTGGTGGATTCACAGACAGGCTTTATCATATGTGTTAGGACTTGATCCAATTATCATGCTCATGGTTCCTGAAATGACCGACGAGAAAATAGTTGAATTTGTTCAGGTTTCAGCTGAGTGGGATGAGTTCAGCCTTGATGATCTGAAAAGAATTACAGCTGAATTGATTGAAAAAAGCAAGTAATTGAATGTATCCCAAAATTGACAAAAAGGTCCATGAGAGAAGCCTTGAGGACTACAGGGAAATGGCCTGGGGTGATGCACGCTGCAACTGGTGCATGAACCAGTGGGGATGGAACGTAAAAAGCTCAAAATATAATGAAATTTGCCCTGAGTTCAGGTACACACGCTTTTTTTCTCATAGTGCCATGGGCAAATTTCATATCATCCGTGCGCTGCTTGAAGGGGACTTTGATTACAGCGACTCAGAAAAGCTTCTTGAGATATGCTACTTCTGCACCTCCTGCGGTGCGTGCGAGATGAACTGCCTGAGGCTCAATGAAAAGGAACCCCTGAAGGCAGCCGAAGCGCTCAAAGCAAGGCTGATAGAGCTTGGCATTGCTCCGCTTCCTGCACACAGGAAACTCATTAACAGCATTAAAAACTATGACAACCCATGGCTCAAGCCACGCTCCCGGCGCCGGGACTGGGCCAAAAATATTGAGGTGAACGATTTTGAAAAAGACAGGTGCGAATACCTGTTTTTTGCAGGCTGCACACCTTCATTTGATCCTCTGCTGCAGCATGAAATTGAAAATACTGTAAAAGTTTTTAAACAGGCCGGCATAAGCATAGGTATTTTTGGCGAAAGGGAAATATGCTGCGGAAGTCCTGCAATCCGTATTGGTGACCGCGAAACATTTTTCAGCCTGGTAAAAAGAAATATTGATCTGTTTAAGGACTCTGGTGTAAAAAAAATCATAACACACTGTGCAGGATGCCACCATGTTCTCAAGTACGACTTCCCGGAAGTGCCCGGCATACAGGATATTGATTTTCAGGTTCTGCATGTTACAGAGGTTCTGTCACAGCTTGTTGAGGAAGGAAGAATTAAATTTGATAGGGAAGTTCCAATGAGTGTTACCTGGCATGATCCCTGTCACATTGGTCGCCATTGCGGAATATATGAAGAGCCTCGAAACATCCTTAAAGCCATTCCCGGCATACGACTCGTTGAGATGGAAAGGATTAAGGATCAGTCCTGGTGCTGCGGTGCAGGCGCAGGGGTCAGAACAGCATTTCCTGACCTTGCCTTTAAAATTGCATCAGAAAGGATTGAGGAGGCCATGGAAACCGGGGCAGATGCCATAGCTACCTGCTGTCCCTACTGTGAGCAGAATCTGATCGACCCCATAAAACGTAATGGTGAAAATATTAAAATGTATGATATAATGGATCTTATGTTGATGGCTCTATGAAATACAGCAGCATCCTTTAAAAGGGATATTTTATTAATAATCACAAAAGGAGAAAATTATGGCGGATTTAAAATGGGAAGGCAACAGTCAGAAAATGTATGACGCAATGATTGAGGGGTCCCCAAAACCTTTCAGGGCCATGACGGAAAAAAAGCTCACAGCAGGCCTTGAGGCAAAAGCAGGTGACGGAGGAACCGTAACAGAAGATATGGTAATGGAATGCGTTAAAGAAATTACACCCAAGCCTTTTGTTGCAATGGCTCTTAAAAAGCTTGAGCCACTGAAGAGCTAATTAAAAAATTTCTTGACCAGCAACAACAAAGAAGACGGGGAAAGGATTGCTTATTTTTCCGTCTTCTTTTTTTTATAAAACCTGATGATTTTTGTAGCCATGTGCACCCAGAAAGGGCTTTTTCTTAAAACTTTTTGAGCTGTTTTTAAATTCTGAAAAAACTCCTCCTGCGTATTAAAATCATCCATTATCATGTATGCCCTTCCAACCTCAATTTTCAGGTGAGCGTCACTGCTTACGATTGGAACAGCTCTGTTTTGTATTGCCCTTTCAACAAGGCTGTTATCCACCAGCGTCAGAATATCCCTTGCATTGAACACTTCAATCATATCAATCTCAGATAAAATCGATTCAAGCGCCTCTCTTTTAATCCTTGATGAGCGCAGCCTGTCAAAAGGATGCGGTATGGAAACAAGCCCGCCCTGTTTCTTAATCTCTTTAATAGTTTCAATGGGGGATAATAAAGGAGGGATTTTTTCTTTCAGAAAATACCCTGTTATTTCCCCCTGGCTGCTCATTATCTCCTCCCCTACTATTACTTTAACGGTCTTTGCACAGGACTGTACCTCAAGGGCTCCTTCAATTGTGTTGTGGTCTGTAATAGCTACGCAATTGAGGCCATGTTTCAAAGCAACACTCTCTATCTCATCAGTCTTAAGCAAAGCACAGAAAGAGTAATTTGTATGCACGTGCAAGTCTGTTTTGAGTTTCATGATTTTCTATCTTTTCCTGACATGCTTCAAGGCCTCCTCAGCATGAAAAGAACTCCTTACAAAAGGCGATGAGGCAACATACCGGAATCCAAGCTCCTCTCCGATCCGCCTGTATTCATCAAAAATATCCGGTTTTATAAACTCTTTCACCTCAATATTATCAGCAGCAGGCCTGAGATACTGGCCCAGAGTGAGAAAATCACAGCCAACTTTTCGAAGGTTTTTCATAACCTCAATAACTTCATCCCTGGTTTCCCCCATCCCCAGCATTACCCCTGATTTTGTAAAAATACCAGGCGCTGTTTTTTTTGAGTCTTCAAGCACCTTGAGCGATGTGTTATAATCTGCCTGCTGTCTGCATGCTGCATACAGGCGCGGAACAGTCTCAAGGTTATGGGCAAGGATGTCAGGCCCGGCACCCAGAACAACAGAAAGGTTCTCCTCAGATCCTTTCAGGTCAGGTACAAGAACATCAGTTGTGGCTCCTGGCAAAACTCTTTTAACTGCATTAATAGTTCTGGCAAACTGATCCGCCCCACCGTCAGGAAGGTCATCCCGGCTGACAGATGTTATGACAACATGATTCAGGTTCAGCTCTTTTGCTGCACGTGCAACATTTTCAGGCTCTTCAGAGTCAGGCGGCAAGAGCTTTCCGTTTGCAACACCGCAGAATGCACAATCCCTCGTACAGACATCCCCTAAAATCATAAAGGTTGCTGTGCCTGCCTTGAAACAGTCACCCATATTTGGACAAACTGCGCTTTCACACACTGTGTGAAGATGGTATTTGTCCAGGAGCAGCTTCATTCTGTTCAGTACGCTTTCATCAACACCCCTGACCCGTATCCACTCCGGCTTTTTTGTTATAACCATGGCAGATCCCCCAATCTGATTTTTTCAGGCTCAATACAAAAAATCCTGCCATAATGCTCAACAAGTTTTTCTTGAATCTCGTTGAGACAGACGGTCCTGCCAAGCACCAGGCTCATGGAAGTTACACCCCTGTCAGTTATTCCGCAGGGAATAATCATTTTATAATGTTCCATGTCAGGTTTAACGTTTAAGGCAAATCCATGCATGGATATCCACCCTTTTTTAACAGCTATTCCAATAGCAGCAATTTTTTCATTACCCACCCACACACCTGGATGCTTTCTGTCCCTTCCTGACTTAATGCCATAGTCCTCCAGTGTATCAATCAGAAGCTGCTCGATACTTCGAATATAGGCATGCAGATCTCTGCCATGGTCATTCAGGTCCATTATGTTATATCCCACCACCTGTCCAGGTCCATGATATGTCACATCCCCACCCCGGTCGGTTTTACAGATCTGTATCCCCTTTGACTCAATTATCTCTTTTGGTGCAAGGATATTTTTAAAAGTTTCGTTCCTGTTTGCAGTAAATACCGGAGAATGCTCAAGCAAAACCAGCGTGTCTTTTATTTTACCGCTGGAGCGTGCATCAACAAGCTTTTTCTGCAGATCAAAAGCATCCTCATATCTGATCTCATCAAGGCATAAAACCCAAGCACTTTTTTTTTTCATAAAAATTGCAATTCCTTACAGGTGAAGCAGGTATTTAGCCTGAAGGTTGAAGGCTGAAGCATATCATAAGTATCCAGGTTTTTAGTGGCTGAACGAAAACCCTGAGTAAGGTTGGAAACCGAAAAATAATTTTCTGCAGGAGCGCCTTCAGGGGCGATATCAATTCTGTTTTTCGCGCCTGAAGGCGCTCCTACAGCATAGAATCAGGACTTTCTCTGTTTCGACAATTTTTGCTTCAAGCAGAGATGAATCATGGTTTTGCAAGAACCCCAAACGCTTTGACAAACTTAACTGATAATGCAGTTCCCTCAATGAACTGAAAGCTATATAGTGCCTGAACGAAACCCCATTAATGGTATTTATCTGTCATTGCAAGGGAAGCACGACCGAAGCAATCTCTTGAAAACAGGGGGATTGCTTCATGGTTCCTGAATTTGCACAATGAGCTGTAACTACTTCACCACTTTTCAATTTTATATCAGCCAGAAAACGTTTGTACCTTCTGACAAGTGTTCCGGATGTGAACTCAGGCCATGCCAGGCCTTTAGCTGAAGCTAAAGGCCTGGATTTTTTCTATTCTGATGATGTTTCGTCAAGGGCTTTGGTCTTTTCGTCCATCTTTTTCTGAAGGACTTTTGCTTTGTTAATGGCAGAATTCATCCCTTTCACCGCGTCTTTTGCAACCTGATCGGTAATCTTCTCAACCTTCCCCTTTTCTTTTTCAGACACTACCTCCTCACTCTTGGAACATGCTGAAAAATTCAGACACAAAGCAATTAATGCTGCGACCGGGTATATAAGTATTCTTTTCATGGTACCTCCCCTAATGTTTGTCTGTTATCTCAAAAGTTTTTTAGAATCAATGTTTTAAATACTTTGAAATATCAGAGCGTTAATGTAAAACAGATTGTCTCCCCTTATTAGTGCCTCTTAACAGTTTTCTAAAACACTGTCATTGTCGTTCCCACTTGTCATTCCCGCGAAAGCGGGAATCTATTTATTGAAGTTTACTATGTTTTCCTGGATTCCCGGTCAAAGCCGGGAATGACAAATCGTACCCTCCCCTGCTTTTACCCGTGTTTCACTTTCAAAACCAAAACACTTATTGTGAGTATAAAAGAAGCTCCATTTGCAAATATTATCGGCATTTCATTTATCATGAATCCGTACACAATCCATAATAATATGCCAAGGGTTAAAAATACATACATCAACAGTGAAATATCACTGGTTTGCCTGGTTTTTAAAATTTTAATAACCTGTGGCAAAATAGAACTTGTTGTACATACACCTGCTATCAGTCCAATCGTTGTTGTAAGGCTCATGCTCATGGTAATGTGCGCTCTCCCTTATCAAAACCTGTAACCTGCAGAAAACATTTTAGTCATTTACCTACTATAACTTTTTCATCCCTTTCTGTAAACAACCAAAGCAGCTCTTGAAAAATTTTTATTTTCTATACAGGAATTTCCTAAAAAATTGCAGGACAGATTTAAGATCAGTCATCCTGAATGATTAAGGATGGCAACGAACATGTACTTTTCTTTGCTTGCTCCAAAGAAAAGCACCAAAAGAAAAGGCACTCCCGAGACAAGCCCGGGATCTTTGACCTGCTTTTTAGCCTGCGGCTTCCCGGGCATGAGCATCTTCTGCAGCGGGTCCAAAAACTCGTTCCGCTTGGGCGGAACTCAAACAGTTTGGACCCTTCATCTGCAGAAAGACACTCATGCCCGGCTGCGGTGCAATGGGTTGAAAAAACACTTTCCCTTTTCTCGTTTTTGCTTTCTTCCCTCCATTATTGCCTGTTTTTTGGTGATACTCCTGTTTCTATAAAATTGACAAAACAAGTGTGGCAAAGTATATTCTATCCTAAATTGAGCGATTCTAAAAAAACATGATGCCACAAATCCCGCTGTGTCGGGATTTGTGTAATAGCATTGAACGGATTTAAGCATTACAAAAGCTTCACCTGGATAGTGAAGTGTAATGCTTACCTCGGAAGCAGACAT
>JAJRXD010000144.1 GCA_024276465.1 Deltaproteobacteria bacterium | reverse complement strand
AAGGAGAGCAAAAAATCTGTTGGCGCAGTAATGGTTGTTGGAGCTGGGATCGGCGGAATACAGGCATCTCTTGACCTGGCCGGGAGCGGTTTCAGGGTGTACCTGGTAGAAGAAGAATCAGCCATTGGCGGGATAATGGCCCAGTTAGACAAGACCTTTCCTACCAATGACTGCTCCATGTGCATAATATCCCCCAAACTGGTGGAAGTAGGACGGCATCTTAATATCGACATTATCTCCTATGCTGAGGTTGAAAACATTGAAGGGGAAGCAGGCAGTTTCAGGGTTCAGATCAAACAGAAACCAAGGTTTGTTGATATGGATAAATGCACTGGCTGTGGCGATTGTGCCAAAGTCTGTCCTGTTGAGGTTCCAAGCGAATTTGATACAAACCTGATAAACCGCAGGGCAATCTATAAACGCTATCCCCAGGCCATACCCAATGCCTATGCAATTGAAAAACCTGGCATTTCTCCGTGCAAGGACAATTGTCCAGCAGGAATCCATGTTCAGGGATATGTTGCGCTTGTAAGCCAGGGAAAATTCAAGGAAGCCCTTGCCCTTATAAGAAAGAACAACCCCCTGCCTGCTATCTGCGGAAGGGTATGTACCCATCCCTGTGAAACTGCCTGTACCCGCAGCAGTGTGGATGATCCGATTGCTATCATGTCTTTGAAAAGGTTTGTGTGCGACTGGGAGTATAATGCGGAAGAACCTGAGGTTCCATCTGCTGAAAACAGGCATGAAGAAAAAGTGGCTGTTGTAGGCGCAGGCCCGGCAGGTCTTTCAGCTGCTTTTTACCTTGCCCTGGAGGGATATCAGGCAACTATCTTTGAAGCCCTTCCAGCACCCGGTGGAATGATGACATGGGGAATTCCTGATTACCGCCTGCCCCGGCAAATACTCAATAAAGATATTGAATTTATCAAACAGCTTGGTGTGGAAATAAAGAACAATACACCAGTTGGTCCGGACTTGAGCCTTGATGATCTTTTCAATAAAGGGTTTAAGGCCATTTTTCTTGGAGTTGGGGCACAGAAAAGTATGAAGCTTGGGATTGAGGGAGAAGACCTGGAAGGGGTTGTTCACGGTGTAGACTACTTAAGACAGATCAATGCAGACAAAGAGATCAGGCTTGGTGACAGGGTGGCAGTGATTGGAGGGGGGAATGTGGCTGTTGATGTAGTACGTACTGCTATAAGAAAGGGATCCAGGGATGTTTTTATCATCTACCGCAGAAGCCGGGAGGAAATGCCGGCTCTGGAAGAGGAGATTACCGAAGCTGAGGAGGAAGGGGTTAAAATAAATTACCTGGCTGCTCCAGAGAAAATCTCAGGTGAGAACGGAAAGGTCTGCAGCATACAGTGTGTTCGCATGGAACTGGGAGAACCCGATGCCAGCGGGCGACGACGCCCCATCCCCATTTCCGGTTCCCGGTTCAGTCTTGATGTTGACTCTGTTGTTCCGGCTATCGGTCAATTTACTGACCTGTCTTTTCTCCCGGAGGAAAAGAGATGGAATATTTCCAAAAGGGGTACACTTGATGTTGATCCCGTAACCTTTGCTACCAATATCCCTGGAGTGTTTGCAGGGGGAGATATGGTAAGCGGCCCGGCAACTGTGGTAGAGGCGGTCAGTGCAGGCAGGCAGGCAGCCATTTCCATAGCCCGGTATCTGCAGGGATCAGACATGAAGGAAGGCTGGGAGAAAAAAGTCCCAGCAGTGAAACCAGAACCAGTCGGGATAAAGAAAGAGCCGCGCCATAATCCTTCAAAGACTGCGGTTTCTGAAAGAGTAAATGATTTCCGGGAGGTACAGCAGGGTCTTACAGAGAAAGATGCCGTGGCTGAAGCAAAGCGCTGTCTTGACTGCGGGGTATGCAGTGAGTGTCTCCAGTGTGTAGACGCCTGCATGGCAAAGGCTGTTAATCATAATATGACTGGGGAGCACAATATCATCAATGTTGGCTCAATCGTGCTTTCCCCTGGTTTTGAGCTGACTGATCCCCTGATAAGGCAGGAGTACGGATACAGCCATTATCCCAATGTAGTAACCAGTCTGGAATTTGAGAGAATTCTTTCTGCGTCCGGGCCATACCAGGGACACATCCGGCGTCCCTCTGATCAGTCTGAGCCGGAGAGGATCGCATGGATTCAATGTGTAGGCTCCCGTGATAATGCATGCGGGAAAGGCTACTGTTCATCTGTGTGCTGTATGTACGCCACCAAGGAGGCTATTATTGCCCGGGAACACTCACCTGGTATAAAACCTACCATTTTCTATATGGATATAAGGGCACATGGAAAGGGGTTTGACCAATATTATGAAAGAGCCCGTGATGATTATGATGTCCGTTATATTCGATGTCAGATCTCAAAAATAGTGGAAAAACCCAGGTCCAGAAACCTGGTAATTGCATTTATTGACAGCAACGGAACATTGAAGGAGGAGGAGTTTGACCTGGTGGTTCTTTCCATGGGAATGAGCCCCTCAGAAAACTCCCGCAAATTAGCTGTCAGGCTTGGGATTAACCTGAATTCTTACGGATTCTGCCAGACCAGCCCCTTAAATCCCATGGAAACCTCACGGCCCGGGATTTATGTCTGCGGCGCCTTTGAATCACCAAAGGATATTCCAGAGACTGTCTCACAGGCCAGTGGTGCCGCAGCCTGTGCTTCTGAAACCCTTTCCAGTGTGCGCGGCTCTCTGATCCGAAAAGCAGAATTTCCCCCTGAGCGGGATATAAGCAATGAGGAGCCCAGGATAGGTGTTTTTGTCTGTCACTGCGGCATCAATATCGGGGGTGTAGTTGATGTTTCTGCTGTGAAGGAATATGCGTCATCTTTGCCTGATGTGGTCTATGCAGATCAGAACCTTTATACCTGCTCCCAGGATACCCAGGCCAAAATCAAAGAAGTTATTAAGGAAAACCAGCTTAACCGGGTTGTTGTCGCTTCCTGTTCGCCCAGGACACATGAACCCCTTTTTCAGGAAACAATCAGAGAAGCAGGGCTTAACAAATATCTGTTTGAAATGGCCAATATCAGAGACCAGTGCTCCTGGGTTCATATGGACAAAAAAGAAGAAGCCACGGGAAAGGCAAAAGACCTGGTACGCATGGCTGTGGCTTCGGCCGGTTTTGTAGAGCCCCTGCAGGAGCAGCAACTCAACATCAATAACAGGGCATTGGTAGTGGGGGGGGGAGCTTCAGGGATGTCCGCAGCACTTGGACTTGCAGGTCAGGGGTTTGAGGTTGTACTAATAGAAAGGGAAAAAGAGCTGGGGGGCAATCTGCGCAAGCTCCACTGGACAATTGATGGCAGTGATGTACAGCAATACATGCATTCTTTGATTGAGCGGGTCAGAAACCATCCTTCTGTTCAGGTTATACTTGACGGGGTAATTATTGACTTCACAGGATTTAAAGGTAATTTCAAGACCGGAATCATGTCAGGTCCGGGGATGGCCCATCGGCAGATAGAACATGGGGTGGCAATAATTGCAACCGGAGCCGTTGAATATAAGCCCGAAGAATACCTCTACGGCCAGGATGACCGCATTATGACCCAGCAGGAACTGGAAACCAGGATTGCCCTGGAGAAAATCGATTTTGCAAATACGGACAATATTGTCATGATTCAGTGTGTGGGCTCCAGGAATGAGGAAAAACCCTATTGCAGCAGGGTTTGCTGCAGTGCGGCCATTAAAAATGCCCTGAAAATAAAAGATAAAAACCCTGAAGCCAATGTTTATATTATTTACCGGGATGTCAGGACTTATGGCCTGCTTGAAGATTATTACACCCTTGCCAGGAAAAAGGGTATATTTTTTATCCGCTATGATCTTGAAAACATGCCAGCAGTAAGTCTTGAAAATGGTAAATTGCGGGTTTCTCTGTTTGACTCCAGCCTGGAAGATAAAATTTCCCTTGAGCCAAATCTGCTTGTGCTGAGCAGTGCCGTTGTCCCAGGGGAAAATGATGAGCTTTCTACTTTAATGAAACTGCAGCGCACACCGGAAGGTTTCTTTCTGGAAGCTCACATGAAGTTAAGACCAGTGGATTTTGCCACAGAAGGAATCTATCTGTGCGGGCTGGCCCATTCACCAAAACCTCTTGGGGAAAGCCTTTCCCAGGCTGCTGCTGCAGTCTCAAGGGCATGTACTCTGCTTTCTCAGGAGAGTGTAACAGTTGGTGGAATGGTGGCAAGAGTAGAGGGAGAAAAATGTGCGGTATGTTTGACCTGCGTCCGGGTCTGTCCGTTTGATGTGCCTTTTATAAACAATGATGGGGTAGCACAGATTGATGCGGCATTGTGCCAGGGATGTGGGAGCTGTGCAGCAGAATGTCCTGGAAAGGCTATCCAGCTGCAGCACTGTGAGGACAAACAGGTTATTGCCAAGTCTGCTGCTTTATTTGGATAAAAGTTAATTTTTGATAATACGTAATACTACCGAGGCATAAGAATGAATGAATTTCAGCCTGAAATTGTTGCTTTTTGCTGCAAGTACTGAGCATATTCAGCAGCGGACCTGGCAGGTTCGATGAGGCTTTCATATCCCACGAATATTAAAATTATCAAGGTTCCATGTACCGGCAGGGTGGATGTTATGTATCTGCTGAAAGCCTTCCAGAATGGCGCTGATGGCGTATACGTAGCAGGATGCATGGAGGGTGACTGCCATTATCTGACAGGAAACCTGCGGGCACGCAAGCGGATTGAATATGTAAAGAAGATTCTTGATGAAACAGGTGTAGGAGGCGACAGGCTGGAGATGTACAATATGTCGGCAGCTCAGGGGCCAAGGTTTGTGGAAGTGGCTGAAGAGATGGCAGAGCGCATAAAAAATATGGGCCCTAATCCAGCTAAAAAGAACCTGACTTAAGCAATTAATTAAAAAATATGATTTCGTAAATCCCGCTGTGTCGGGCTTAGTGTAACAGGATTTCACTCATTCTCAGCAGACATCCATGTCTGCCTCCGAGGTAAGCATTACGCTTCACCCTCCAGGTGAATCTTTTGTAATGCTTAAATCCGTTCAATCCTGCTGCACTAAGCTGTAATTATCTGTAACAAAAGTTCATATTAGAGATAAAATGTAAGTATAGTTGTCCAAAAACGAGATTGCCGCGCTTCGCTCGCAATGACAATACAAATCAAGAGGTTACTGTCATTGCGAGGAGCGCAGGCGACGAAGCAATCTCAACATTAAAACAGATGCAAAAACAATACATTAATACTGTATTTTGGACACTAATGAAATGTAAGGTACAAAACAAAACCATACACTTGGAGATGAACAGATGATTATTGGCAAAGGCAAACCAATAAAGGACATACTGACCATGATTGAAAACCTTTCAAAAATTCTTATCCTTGGCTGTCGGGGATGCGTAACAGTCTGTTCAGCCGGGGGGGAGAAGGAAGTGGGAATTCTTGCATCAGCCCTGAGTCTTGCCAGACAGAAGGCAGGAAAAGCTCTTGAAATCAGGGAGATGAGTCTGGAAAGACAGTGCGATCCGGAATATCTTGAACAGATTCGAAACATTATAGATGATTATGAAGCTGTTGTTTCCATAGCCTGCGGAGCCGGGGTTCAGTTTGTGGCTGAAAAATACAGAAAAATCCCGATCTATCCGGGAATCAACACCAATTTCATAGGTGTTACAGAGCAGCAGGGAGTATGGACGGAACGCTGCCAGGCGTGTGGTGATTGCAAGCTGTACCTGACAGGCGGCATCTGTCCTGTGACCCGCTGTTCCAAAAGCCTGCTGAACGGACCATGTGGTGGATCAGCAAACGGGAAGTGTGAAGTGGATCCAGAGACAGAATGCGGGTGGCAGCTCATTATAGATGTCCTGAAGGAACAGGGAAGACTGGACAAATTAGAGGTCATCATCCCCATAAATGATTGGTCCACCAGCAGGGATGGTGGGCCCAGGAAAATCATAAGAGAGGACTTGAAATTATGACATCTGACAGCCATCTGGAAAAGATCCTGGAGCAGGGAGATTTTGCCGTCACATCAGAGTGCGGTCCTCCCCGTGGAGTAGACCCGGAATCAATAAGAAAAAAAGGAGAACTGCTGAAAGAATCGGTCGATGCAGTTAATGTAACTGATAATCAGACATCAGTTGTGCGAATGTCAAGCCTGTCCTCAGGCGTTATTCTAAAACAGGCAGGTATAGAACCAGTACTGCAGATGGTAACCCGTGACCGGAATCGTATTGCCATCCAGAGCGATATTCTGGGTGCTGCAGCACTTGGGTTCAATAATATCCTTTGCCTTTCCGGAGATCACCAGAAGTTCGGGGATCATGCCACAGCCAAGAATGTATACGACCTTGATTCCATTCATTTGATCCAAACCGTTAAACAGATGCGTGATGAGGGGAAGTTTCTGGGTGGAGATGAGTTAAAGGGCGTTCCACGGCTGTTTATCGGAGCAGCAGCAAATCCTTTTGCAGATCCTTTTGATTTTCGGGTATTACGGCTGGCAAAAAAAGTTGCAGCAGGAGTCCAGTTCATTCAAACCCAGTGTATATTCAACATGGAGCGTTTCAGCACCTGGATGCAGCAGGTTCGGGACAGGGGGCTTCATGAAAAAGTTCATATCCTGGGCGGGGTAACGCCCATGAAATCTGTGGGCATGGCCAATTATATGAAAAAGATGGTGCCGGGAATGGATGTGCCTGATGAATTGATTGCCCGGATAAAAGGGGTTGACAAAGAGAAAAGGGCGGAAGAAGGTATAAAGATAGCCGTGGAAACCATTCAGCAGCTGAAAGAAATAGAGGGGGTACACGGGGTTCATATAATGGCTATTGAATGGGAGGAGATGGTTCCCGTGATTACCGAACAAGCAGGTCTTCTTCCACGCCCTGAAGTTAATTAATGTTTAAACGAAAAGTATTGTTGAAAAATCTTGAATTTTCAAATACATTCACAAACAGAAACCAACACAAATGGAGGCATACAGATATGGCAAAAATATTAATAGTAGATGATGATCCGGATATCGTAGAATCTGTTACTATAATGCTGGAAAACAACAACCATAAAGTAATTCAGGCCTATGGCGGAATAGAGGGCATTGAAAAGGCAAAAGCAGAAAAGCCGGACGCCATAATTCTGGATGTAATGATGCCTGACAGGGACGGCTACGAGGTCTGCAGGGAGTTGAAATCTGATCCGGATTACCGGGATATTCCAATTCTGCTCTTGACTGCCGTTGTTTCACAAATTCCCAGCACCTCCTACACTCACCGAATGGGGATGGAAACAGAGGCTGATGACTATGTTGACAAACCCGTGGAACCAGGAGAACTTGTTCGCCTCGTTGAAAGGCTTCTTCAAAAATAGTTATTGTTCAGATTAATCTGCTTAGCCCTGTTCCTGCTCATTTAAAAAATTCAAAAAGGCATTATTTGCAATGGTTATGAATAAGATCAAAGAGCTGCATATTCTGGTAATTGATGATGAGAAGATAATGCGGGATGGTTCTGAGCGTATCCTGAAAAAAGAGGGGTGGGATGCAACAACCGCAGAAAGCGGGGACAAAGGTCTTGAATTAATTAAAACAGGGGATTTCCATATCCTGCTTCTTGACCTTATGATGCCGGGCATCAGCGGGATGGATGTTTTAAAAACAGTCAGGCAGACCCACCCTGATCTTCTGGTAATAGTAATTACAGGATATGCCACCATAGAAAGCGCTGTGGAGGCAATGAAAAACGGGGCCTATGATTTTATCCCTAAACCGTTTACCCCTGATCAGCTGCGTATTGTTGTAAGAAGGGCCATTGAAAAAATAAGCCTTGAAAGGGAGGCAGAACTTCTTCGTCTTGAGCGGGAAAAGAGCCTTCGCGATATTGCCAATGAAAAAAGCAGGACCCTGACCATTATCAGCCATATGGCCGATGGATTGATAGTGACTGATCAGGAGGGAAGCATTGTGCTCCACAATCCTGCTGTGACACGCATGTTAGGGTTGGAGAAAAAAGCCCCCCCTGGGAAAAATCTTTTTGCGTGGACACAAAAGAAAGAACTTTCTTCAATGGTAGAAGAAGTTCTCAAATCAAGGGATACTGAATACCAGGGAACCTCCATGGAGCTTGCTTTGGGGGAACCGCCTGGAAGCTTTCTTATGGCCCACTCTGCTCCTGTTCGCAGCGCACAGGGGGAGGTGTTAGGCTCTGTAACAATCTTCCATGATATAACCTGTTTTAAAGAACTTGACCAGATGAAATCGGATTTTGTTAATATGGTTTCACATGAGCTGCGTTCTCCTCTGGGCGCAATGCGTCAGAAACTGTCTCTCATTGTTGACGGACTCATCGGAGATATCAATGAAGAACAGAAGCAGGTTTTGGCCCGCGTTAAGAGCAGAATTGATGGACTGCTTGGCATGATAACAAACCTGCTTGATTTGTCGCGCATAGAGGATGGTCGACTTGTGCAGCAAAAAGAAAGGGTACTGCTGCCGGAAATCATAGAAGAAGCTGTTGAACTGATGGCACAGGAGGCTGATGGAAAAGAGCTGAAATTTGATGTGACTGTTGATTCCAGGATTTCACCTGTCCATGCTGACCGCCAGAGCATGGAAACTGTTGTGAAAAATCTGGTAAATAATGCGGTAAAATATACCCCGCAGGGAGGAAGTGTTTCCATTACTGCCCAAAATTGTGGGGATTTCATAGAAATAAAAGTCAGTGATACGGGTGTGGGAATTTCAAAAGAAAATCTACCTCGAATTTTTGATAAATTTTACCGCATCAGAAACGAATATACCCGAAAAGTCGTTGGGAGCGGCATAGGTCTCCCCCTTGTAAAAGCCATTATTGATGCTCATCTGGGCACAATAACAGTTAAAAGCACACCTGAAAAGGGAACATCTTTTACGGTTCTTCTTCCCCGGGGGATAAGTTGATTTGTTTCTTAAACTGCTGCCTTTGGGAAGCACAAGAAAAAAATCAATACTGCTAAAGTAAACCGAGCGTTTTTTTATTTTATTGAGGTCAAGTGAAACCCATGTAATGCGTAAATCCATTCAATGTTATTGCTTTGACTGTTTTTTGCAAAAAGCATCTATTAATTAAAATCGAACAACTCAGGGCTAAAGGAAAGAAGTCAACAAACACCTGCTGTTTTTTCAATTGACCATCAAGACATAACAACAATGAAGCATGGATGTTTGAAGTGCCTAAATCCTTAAAAAATTTAAAGATTTTTAAAAAGCCTACATTGCAGGATAAACCTTGTGCATAAACACAAAGCAAAACGTGAATCAACTGAAATTACCATGGGCCTGACCAAAGGTTTTTCAATGCTTGTTTTAGGATGCTTTTTTCTGTCAGGGCTTACCAGTTTAGTCTATGAGATTTTATGGATAAGGATGATCGGGAGAATCACAGGGAATACTCCCTTTACTGTTAGTATTATCCTGACAGTCTTTATGTCTGGACTGGGGCTGGGAAGTTTTTTTGCCGGCAAAACCATCGACACAGTTAAAGAACCAGCAAGATTATTAAGACTATATGCCTTGTTAGAATTGGCAATTGGTGGCTATGGGATTGTGCTTCCATTTTTAATTATCCTTTCTAAGCCTTTTTACAGCCTATTGTATAATCAGCTTTTCAACCATTTCATGCTTTATAATCTTCTCTCCCTGACAGGCTGTATAATCCTTTTGATTCTTCCTGTTATCTGCATGGGTGCTACCTTGCCTGTTCTATGCCGTTTCTATGTATTTCAGTTAGGCCATATAGGTACTCGTTCAGGCCGCCTGTATTCATTAAATACCATTGGTGCGGCAATGGGAGCCCTGTTATGCAGCTTCTGGTTAATAAACCTTTGGGGGGTAAAGGGAACTTTGTTTTTTGCAATACTTCTTAATATTATTATAGGCACTCTTTGTCTTTTTGCCAGTTACAAGGTGAAGACATGGCCAGAAAAAATGGGTCATTTTCATCAGGACTCAATAGGTCTTTCCACTACACAAGACAACCCTTCTAAGAGCTCCCCATGCTATTCTACAGGAGACATGAGGGGAGCACTGATCATCTTTTCCATATCTGGCTTTTGCGCCATGGCATATGAAGTCATCTGGACCAAGCTGTTGGGATTAATTATTGGCCCGACCACCTATTCATTTACCATTGTATTAGTTACGTTCATAATAGGGTTAGGTTTGGGAAGCCTGATTTTTGGCTGGTTGGCAGATAAAGTCAAAAACCCACAATGGCTTTTAGTCTTCACGCAAATTGGGGCTGGCTTTCTGGCCCTGGGCATTAGTCAACTGCTGGGCAACAGTCAGTTTTTTTTTGCTAAACTGATCTATCATTTTAAGGATCAGTTCGCTCAGTTGGAAGCATTAAAAGCAGGCACTCTGTTCGCCCTCATGCTTGCCCCAACACTTTGTTTAGGTGCAACTTTTCCCATAGTTGGAAAGATATATACTCAATCGTTGAAAAAGATAGGAAAATCTATTGGGTTTGCATACGCTATAAATACCTTTGGAGCGGTATTGGGTTCATTTTGTGCGGGTTTTCTGCTTATTCCCTGGCTTGGCAAGGAACAAAGTTTAAGCTTAGTTGTTGGCATTCAGCTTTTTAGCTCCCTGGTAATTGCTGGACACCTCCTACGGAAAAACAAGGTTCCATTAATAAGGTGGGTCCCTTTATGTTTAACAGCCCTTTTTGCTCTGATACTATGCCTTCAGATCCCCTGTTGGGACCGTAAGTTTCTTTCTGTGGGCAAGTATCACCGCTTTAAGGCTATTGGATTAGATCTGGAGACCTCCGGATGGCTTGAAAGCCTCTGGGTCGGACAAAAAATAATGACAAAATACAATAAAAACTCTGAATTACTGTATTACGGAGACGGCATAGGTGGTTTTACAACTGTGCTTAAAAAAATAGATGCTTTAGGAACATCTCATTACAGCCTTGCAAATAGTGGCAAAGGAGATGCTTCTTCGCGTGGAGATATGAACACACAGACCCTTTTAGCCCACTTTCCGCTCATTTTTCACCCCAATCCTAAAAATATCATGGTACTTGGTTTAGCCAGCGGAATTACAGCTGGCGAGGTGCTACACTATCCCATTGAGAGGCTGGATATTATAGAAATCGGTGAACAGGTTGTATCTGCGAGTAATTTTTTCACTCCATGGAATAATAATGTACTATCAAACCCCAAAACAGAACTTATCATCCAGGACGCCAAAGCCCACCTAGAGTTGACGGATAGAACATACGATGTAATTATTTCAGAACCATCCAATCCATGGATGGAAGGTCTGTCTAGCTTGTTTACCAGGGATTTTTTTCTTTTAGCCCATAAAAGACTTAATGAAGATGGCATATTTGTTCAGTTTTTTCATTCCTATCAGATTGATTGGCAAAACTTTGCCCTCGTTATACGAACTTTTTCTCAAGTGTTCCAGAACAGCATTTTAGTGACTACGTCGCCTGACACTGCAGCCAAAGGTGATTATCTGATAGTTGGATTTAAAGGGCAGAATCGGTTAGTTTTGCACAATGCAGAGAGAAACATATCTTTTGCGCAGCAATCAAATAATATTACCATACCAAATCCAGGGGTACTCTATAGATTGGTAGTAAGTGAAGACCTCCAAAAATTATGCGGCCATGGACCTGTTCATAGCGACAATTGGCCATTTCTCGAGTTTGCAGCCCCAAAACTGATGTACACTGATGACACAACCATTACAAAAAATATTTCATCAAGAAGATGGCTGAGCCAAGAGACGAAAAAAATTCTTTATGAAATGGAAAATGTGGAGAACCAAATTGCCTTTGCTGCCTTTGCTCTTTCAATTTATCGACCATTTTATAACATGGTTGATCTTGCAAAAGCCACATCCGACCAGAAAAAACGTTTCTTTGAAATGATAAAAAACTATTGCACATTTTCGTTGATTGATGATTGTTCTATTTTTATTGATCCAGAATTAATAGAAACATGTCTTTCCACTCAAATAGAAACTATAAATAATAATATCCATCTTGTACCTTACAAGGTTTTTTCTTATAATAAGTTGGGAGAGCTTTATCAAGCAAAAGGGGATATAAAAAAAGCCATTAAGTGTTTTCAAAAGGCCATAGAGATTGATCCTAATATTGCTGAACTCCATCATATCATAGGGAAGGCTTATACTAAAACAGGAATGATAGATGAGGCCATCACTGAGTATAAAAAAGCCCTTGACATTAAACACAATCTCCCAGCCACAAATTTTTATCTCGGGTTTGCCTATTATAGAAAGGGTAATATGGGTAAAGCTATCGCACAGTTCAAGCATGCAATCGATAGCGACCCTCTTAATGCAAGTGCACATTATAATCTTGGGGTAATCTATAGTAAAACAGAAATGACAGACAAGGCCATCGCTGAGTATAAGAAAGTCTTGACCCTCAGTCCCAATCATGCAAAAGCACATTTTAATTTATCTATTGCTTATTATAATAAAAGAAAATATAAATTGGCATTAATTCATTGTGACAAAGCTATAAATATTGGGTACCCTGCTAACCCAAAATTTATAGAAAAACTTAATCACTACCGATAGGAAATAAAGAACTTTCACCTTAAATCACCGGTTGTTGCCCGTGGGAGCCTACGGCGTCTGACTTTTGCCGGGGTGGATATCCTTTATTTAATGAATCATCACTGATTTTAAATCGACTTTTTCAGTAACGACTAAAAAGTCAAAATCCGATGGCAAAGTAAAAGGCTTCAAATTCAAGGAGTGCAAATCCTGAGGAATGAAACGTACTTTCCGTACGTTGTCCAGATAAATATCGGGAAAGGATGCAGCACAACGCCAAAGTTGTACTTTTTACAAAGCCATTACTATTGTTTGGAGGATATGATCATGTCTGTAAAAAATATTGAATCCATTATGAGTCCAGGGTCTATTGCTGTTGTAGGAGCGACCAACCGGCCAGGCAGTGTGGGGCTTGCCGTTTTCCGAAACATCCTTTGTGGTGGATACCAGGGGATTCTTTACCCTGTCAATCCAAAGGCAAAGTCTGTACAAAGCATAAAGGCTTATCCTGCTTTGATGGATATCCCTGATGAAGTGGATCTGGCAGTAATTATTGTGCCTGCTGATGCTGTTGCCTCTGTGGTTGAAGAGGCGGGAAAAAAGAAAGTTAAAGGGGTCGTTGTTATTACTGCCGGATTCAAGGAGGGTGGAGGGCATGGAGTTGAGCTGGAAAATCATCTGAAAGAAACAGCGTCAAAGTATGGAATTCGCATGGTTGGTCCCAATTGCCTTGGAGTCATTAATAACAATGAAAGTGTTCGGATGAACGCCAGTTTTGCCACAAAAATGCCCAAAACCGGAAATATTGCCTTCATCTCCCAGTCCGGTGCCCTTTGTACTGCAGTACTGGATTATGCAGAGGGCAGGAGTGTGGGGTTTTCAAAATTTATCAGCTTTGGAAATAAATCCGATGTGAACGAAATTGATCTGCTGCGCTATCTTAAGGATGATCCTGATACAGATGTGATTTTAATGTACCTTGAAGATATTACCAATGGCAGGGAATTTCTTGAGACAGCAAGGGAGATAATATGGGACGCTGGAAAACCAATGCTTGCAATTAAGTCCGGCCGCTCTGCCGAGGGAGCGCGCGCAGCTGCATCGCACACTGGTTCTCTGGCCGGGTCTGATAACGCCTATGATGCTATTTTTCTTCAGAGCGGTATTTTGAGGGTAGAGGGTGTCAATGAGCTTTTCAATTATGCTGTTGGATTTTCCCAGCAGCCCATACCAAAGGGAAACCGGATCGCAATCATTACCAATGCCGGAGGACCTGGAATTATGGCTACTGATGCAGCCATCCGGCACAACCTCAAAATTGCCACCCTGTCAGAAAAAACAGGACAGAAGTTAAAAGAAATACTTCCGCCGACTGCCAGTATAAATAATCCTGTTGATGTAATTGGAGATGCTACACATGAACGCTATGAAGCTTCTGTACAGCATGTTCTTATGGATGAGAATGTGGACGGGGTTATTGTGATCCTCAGTCCTCAGGCAATGACCGACATACTTGAAACAGCAAAGATCGTTCCGCGCGTGGCACAAGGGGCTGAAAAGCCTCTCCTGTGCTCTTTCATGGGAACGGTTGATGTTTCCAGCGGCACCAAATACCTTGCAGAACACAATATCCCCAATTATCCTTTCCCGGAAGCTGCAGTAAGAACCATGGCCTCCATGGTCAGGTACGGCGACCTCCTGAAACTCAAAAAAAGGCAGGTGCGCTCCATGACCGTAGAGCGAAACACTGCAGCAGCAATCATAAGACAAAAGCTCACTGGCAGGGACAGCTATTACATGTCTGAGAAGGATGCAAATGAGGTTCTTGCCTGTTATGGATTTCCGGTTCTGAAGAGTGCTCTCATCAGGGACATATCCCGGGTGGCTGATGCAGCTGATGAAATAGGCTTTCCGGTTGCAATGAAGATACTTTCTCAGGACATTGTACATAAATTTGATGCAGGTGGAGTTCAGCTGAAAATCAAAACCAAAGAAAAAGCTCAGGAGGCTTTTGAGACGATAATCGAAAACGCTAAAAAGTTCAACCCTTCGGCAAAAATCGATGGTGTGCTTATGGAAAAAATGGCACGGGGTGGTGTGGAGGTAATTTTAGGTGCTGTCAGAGATCCCATATTTGGACCAATCTGCATGTTCGGGCTTGGAGGTACATTTGTAGAGGCTTTGAAGGATGTAACATTCCGCCTTGCTCCAATGTGGGAGGTCAGCGCAGAGATTATGATCAGAACGATTAAGGCATACAATGTACTGAAAGGTGTCAGGGGAGCTCCACCTTCTGACATCGATAGTATAAAGGATTGTCTTTGCCGCCTTTCCCAGATGCTTTGTGACCATCAGGAGATAGCCGAGTTGGACATTAATCCATTAATCGTTTATCCGGAAGGAGATGGCTGTGTGGTAGCTGACAGCAGGATACTTCTTAAAAAACCCGTTGAGCCCTGAGAATTTTTGTTTGCCTCCCGCGTCTCATCCAGGGCTCTCATTTACTGTGAAGCCATTCCACCCGACACAATAAGCCTGAAAGCCTCCTCAGGGGTTATATCCAGCTCTATTACTTCTTCTTCAGGAATCATCAGGTAAAACCCGGAAGTCGGGTTAGGGGTAGTTGGAACAAATACATTTAAAAGCTTTTTTCCGGTTTTTGCCTGCACCTCTTTTTTCGCAACTCCAGTTACAAATACCATGGTAAAAATGCCTTTGCGCGGATACTCAATAAGAACAACTCTTCTGAAACTCTTATCCTCCATGGAAAACATGGCTTCTGCAATCTGCTTTATAGAGTGGTATATGGCTTTTACAAGAGGAATACGGGCAATAATTTTTTCGCCAATAGAAAGAACCTTTCTGCCAAGAAAATTGGTTGTTATTATGCCAACAAAAAGAATAATGAAAAAGGTGATTATTATGCCAAACCCCGGGATGTAAAAAGGCAGATATGCTTTCACTATGGGATAAAGCTTATCAGTAAAACTTATTATAATTGTTAAAATATAAATGGTAAGAGAAACAGGGACAACAACAAGAAGTCCGCTTAAAAAATATTTTTTTAACTGCGCCTTCATTCCCTTCATACTTATACACTCCTTTTTT